>CAZWGW010000824.1:0-3571 GCA_964633565.1 uncultured Planctomycetaceae bacterium | reverse complement strand
AGGTCCCTTCGCGCTCGCCGGGGGAAAGGAGGCCCGTCCAGCGATCTTTGTTCTCAATCAGTGCGAGGCTGAAGACGTCGTCAAACGTGCGACCTTCAATCTTCGCGGCCGATACGATTTCCGTTTCGGTCATGACGGGTGAGCCATCCGCGAGGGCCCGCAGGAGGACCTTGATGCACGCCGCCTGATCCGGATCGACAGCATACGGTCGCCCGACAAACGCGCCACCTCCGGGATTTTGCGCGAGAAGAATCGAACGGTCGAACCAGCGGAAGTGGATATCGGAGGCCGGCTCCGGGGCCTCCGCTGCGGCCATCTGTCGGAAGTACTCCGCGTCGCGCGAGGCAACGACATCGAACCGGCCTTCCCGCTGGACATCGATCGAGAATTGCGGCGCGCCAAAGTTGACGCCGCCGAATGCATAGCCCCGACGCCAACCCACCGCGTGGTCGCCGATGACGACCGATACCGTCCCGGCGGTCATCACATAATCGATGGCGCCGACAGCCGAGAACGAAACGTGTTCGCCTGTCGCCGGGTGTGTGACCGTGGCGGTCAGCCAGTCATGTTGCACTTCGATGTGGCAGCGGGCGAGGTCCGCGTGTGCCAGGCGATACGACCCCTGCACCTCATCGCGTACTATCAGCGAACCGAGCAGGTCATCTCCTGCGGAGGTCCCCTGGTTCAGTTTGACACTCTCAGTATTTCGCAGTACGCCTTCGACCGAGACGTTCAAGTTTGCTTCGTCGCCTGGCCCAACCACCGATAGCGCCGCAGACTTGAGTTGGTCTTCGGTCGCGTTGAACGTCCCCGTGTGGAATCGCCGCACGAGTTCGTTCAGGCAGGCCGCCTGGGCTGACGTCACCTGATATTCCATGCCGTTCCATCGGAAGCGACTGCCGTACCGTCCGGCTGGATCCTCGCGGTCATCCGGCAGCGGCGGCGCATAGCGCGCCAGGTCGCGACTCGCAATCAGTGTCATCACGGCGCCGGCGGGTACCTCCACGATTGTCGTCCGGGCGACATCCCAGCCGAACCTCTGGTCGCGCAGCAGCACTTCATACGATCCATTCGCGAGCAACAACGTCGACGGGCCCAGTTCCGCCACCGTTTCCTCATCGCCGATCTTTTCGCCGCTGAAACTGCTTCTGCGCCGCAGTGCCACGAACAGCCCGGTGTCGCGAAGGTCGACCGTCACCTGGGCTTCGCGTTTGCCGGTGCCGACGTTCGGCTCGCGGTTCACCGTCAACGTGGGGCCGAGGTCGTCCGCTGCCGCAGCCGTCACCGGGACGCCCTCCGAGGATGGCGCAATGCCGCCGAGCTCGGGCGGCAGCGCCAGCCGATACGTCCCTTCCACGTCACCCGGCACAATCAGCGCCCCCCACGCCGGGTGTTTGCCGTCGTTAAACAGCGATTCCAACGACGTCGGCTGGTCCGTCGATTCCGCCGGCGCGGCCGCTGGCGACTTCGGCTCTTGTCCGAGCAGTTCGCTCCCGGCCACATCGGGCGTCCCCGCCGCGTAGGCCTCAAACAACCGCCACACGACCTGCGCCTGCCGGGACGAAAGGACATGCTCGTTCCCATACCACAGGAACCGGACCAGCACGCCTTCCGTCTGCTGCGGCCGTCGCGCCGCCAGCCGCACCGCGTCGCGGCGGATGGTCAGCGTCTGGATCGTGCCCGATTCGATCTGGATTTCGGGTAACCGATACAGGCCGCATTTCGTCGACGATCCTGCCGGCGCTCCGGCCATCATCATTGCTTCCATGCCGGACGTCCCCGCGCCGCCCATCATTGTGCTCGGCATCGCCTCGGCGGTCCCCGGCATCGGCTCAACCCAGCCCAGTTTGAAGTCACACACGATCGGGATGTAGATCCCCGGGAGCACCTCATGCGTCCCGCTGGCCGAGAACTGGGGTCCGCCCAACTGTTCCGGTGCGAACTGCGGCGTCGTGGCGGCGTCCGCCGGGGCGAGGATCAGCAGCAGGCCGTCGTCGGCAATTTCGAGCTGGATGGCACCGTGAGGGACGCTCGCAGTCGAGCTGCCGCCGGCTCCGGCGTCAGACTCCAGCATCGGTCCTCGATCGCCGGGTGAGATGATGACCGCCTGTTGCGGCCGGGGCGCCTCCGCGGCGAAGTACCACGGCACTGCCAGTCCGATGCCGATCACGCACGGCACCAGCAGGACCAACGAGAGCGTCATGATCGCCAGCCAGATCAGGATCTTTCCCGGATGACCGAGTGTGGCATGTGCGGAGTCCCGCCACGGTCGGTCCGCAGGCTCGGGGGCATGACGGGATAGCAGTGCGCCGCCCAACAGTGCCGACAGTCCCAATACTCCCAGGACCAGGCATTCGACCGGCCCCCGGATTCCGATAAACCAGTGCAGTCCGTCCGGTGCTCCGGCCATTCCCCCCAACCAGAGTGCGGCGATCATCAGCGGGATTGCCGGGAAACCAGCGGGAGATCGAAAACCGCGACCGGCCACCGCCTGAATCAGCCACGCGACGACGAGCGCGACGGCCACCACGCCCGTCACGAGGAACACAAACTGGTCCTGCGCGTTGACCTGCCGCGCAATGGCAAACGACGTCGCCGCGGTCCCGAAGGCCAGCAGGAGCGGCCTGATCCATGCTGGCGCCGGGCGCGACTCCGACCTGGCCCGATGTGCCGCGGGACTCCCCGCCAGTTCCCGCAGCCGCTCGCCCCGCAACAGCCAGATCACCACACCCAATGGTCCGAGCGTCAGAAACAGCACGATCAGCAGGGCGTTGGGGCTGAGTCTCCCATCGCGCAGCACGGCCCCCGCGATGAGGAACATCAGGCTCATGACGCCGAGCCAGATGACTTCGCCGAATCCGAATCCGAACGGCTCAAGGCCAGTCGCAGCGCCGACGGTCATGCCTGCAACGGACAAAGCGAGTACGACCGCACCGATTGCCGCCAGGATCGTCCCTACAGGCCGCGACCAATCCGGCAATGCCATCGCCGCGGAAGTGCCCTGCGGACGTACAATTCGATCCTGCTTTCGGGCACGATTGCGCGGTGAATGCAACTGGACCTGTGCCAACTCCACTTCGAGACTGGCGACAACATCGGCCGCAGTCGGCGGGCGGTCGTCGGGGTCCTTGGCCAGGAGCCCTGCGATCAAGTGACACAGCCAGTCGGGGACTTCCGGGTTCAATTCCGGGATCGGCCGCGGTTCGTCGTTGATGACGCGGTTAATGATCCCCGCCATCCCCTCCGCCCGGAACGGCGCGCGACCCGTACACATCGCGTACAGCACGCCCCCCAGGCTGAACAGGTCGCTGCGATGATCAATCTTCTCCCCTTTGGCCTGTTCCGGCGACATGTACTGCGGCGTGCCGCTGACTTCACCCGTCCGGGTGATCGTCGTTTCCTGCCCGACGCGCGCCAGCCCGAAGTCGGTGATCTTGACCCGTTCGACGCCGTTCTCCAGCAGGATGTTCGCCGGCTTGATGTCACGGTGGATGCGTCCCATCGCATGCGCGGCGGCCAGGCCGCTCGCAATTTGCAGGCCGATGCGCAGCAAGTCCGCCGTCTCCAGCGG
>CAZWGW010000823.1:0-3571 GCA_964633565.1 uncultured Planctomycetaceae bacterium | reverse complement strand
CAGAACTATGAGGTCGAGGCTGACCGTCGCGATGAACTGCAGGCGTTTCTCAAGCCCGTCCCGCCGCTGCCGCCGGACGAGGCGCTCGGCACGTTCGACATGGTTGACGGCTTCGAGATGCAGCTCGTGGCGGCCGAACCGCTCGTGTGCGACCCGATCGCGGCGGCGTTCGACGAAAACGGCAACCTGTATGTCTGCGAGATGCGGGACTACCCGTATCGTCCGACGGAGGGGAGCAAGCCGATCGGCCGCGTGAGCGTGCTGCGCGATGTCGACGGCGACGGCACGTTTGATGAGAGTCACGTGTTCGCCGATGAATTGCTGTGGGCCGGGGGCGTTGCGCCGTGGAAGGGGGGCGTCTTCGTCGCCGCGCCGCCGGACATCTGGTACTTCAAGGACACCGACGGCGATTTCGTGGCGGACGTGCGCGAGAAACGCTACACGGGGTTCGGCGTCGAGAACCAGCAGGCGATGCTGAACAATCTGCAGTTGGGTCTCGACTTCAGGATCTACGGGTCGACCGCCGGCAACGGCGGCGCCATCACAACGGTGGGCGACCCGGAGGCGGGCGTCGTGTCGGTGAGCGGGCGGGACTTCCGGTTCGATCCGGTCAGCGGCCGGTTCGAATCGATCACCGGCACCGTCCAGTTCGGCAGCACGTTCGACGACTGGGGGAACCGCTTCCTGTGCAGCGAGTCGCAGCCGCTACATCATGTCGTCCTGCCGCAGGAATACCTGGAACGGAATCCGTTCCTGCCGGTGGCGTCGGGCATTCAGAACATCGCCCCCGGGCCGGTGCCGATCTTCCGCACCAGCCCGATCGAGCGGTGGCGGCACATCCGCAGCAGCCGGCGGATTGCGGCGCAGTCGCGCCCCTCCACGTCGGCCGGCGCCAGCCACCACGTCATTGATGCGGCTGCCGGAGTGACGGTCTATCGCGGCGGGGCGTATCCCCCGGAGTGCTACGGCCAGGTGTTCATTGCCGACGGCCAGAACAACCTCGTCCATCGGCGTCGGCTGATTCCAGACGGCGTCACGTTCGGCTCGGAACGCGTGGACGACCGCACCGAGTTCTGCCGGTCGTCCGATCTCTGGTTCCGGCCGGTGAACTTCGTGAATGCACCGGACGGCACGCTGTACGTCCTCGACATGAGCCGCGAAGTGCTGGAGACGATCCACATTCCGCTGGACGTCGTGCGGCACCTGGACCTGACGAGCGGCCGCGACCGGGGCCGGATCTACCGGATGGCGCCGACGGGGTTTCGATCTGCTCCTCCGCCGCGGCTGCGAAGCGCGAACACGCAGGAACTCCTTGCGGCGCTGGAGAACCCGCACGGCTGGTGGCGCGACACGGCCCAGCGGCTGATCTATGAGCGGCAGGATCTCGCGGCGGTCGCACCACTGCGCGAGTTGCTCAGGCACAGCGAGCGGCCGCAGGCGCGACTGCATGCGCTGTGGCTGCTGCATGGGCTGCACGCGCTGGAGGCGGACGATCTGCTCGGCGCGCTCGGTGACTCCGCGCCCGCCCTTCGCGAACACGCGGTCCGTTTGTCCGAGACCCGGCTGGATGCCGCGCCGGTATTGCTGGAGCGCGTGCTGGCGCTGGTGGCCGATGCCGATCAGCGGGTCCGGTTCCAGGTCGCGTTCTCGCTGGGGGCGTCGTCCAGCCCGCGGGCGGCGGAAATGCTGGCCGAAATTGCACGCCGCGAGGGCTCAGACCACTGGATCTGGACGGCGGTGCTCAGTTCGCTTGCCGGGCCGGCTGAACATGTCCTGCAGGAACTGCTCAGCGACACCGCATTGACGCCGATCGGCACCGGCCGCAACATGATCGCCCAGGTGGCGGGCCTGATCGGCGCGCGACACGACGCGGCCGAAATCGAACGCGTGCTCGACGCAGTCGCCCGACACCCGAAGACCGCCCGCCACTTCGAGCTGCAGTCGCTGGTGCTGCACGCCATGGCGCAGTCGTTGTCCCGCACGGGGGGAGTCCTGGCCGTGAGTGCGGAGCGGGCGCCGGCTGCGGCAGCCATGTTGCAAGACCATATTCAGCACGCCCTGATTGCGACCTTGGAGAATTCGTTCACGGAAGCCGCGCGCCGGCAGGCGGTCGAGCTGATCGGAGCGCTTCCTTTCGAGCAATCGCGCGAGACTTTATCCAGCATACTCGAACCGCGCGCTCCACAATCGCTGCAGCTCGCCGCCGTCATCGCCCTGGGGAATCGCGCGGATCCGGAGATCGCCGACATGCTGCTGGAACACTGGCGCGAGTATCCGCCCGACGTGCGGAAAGAAGTCATCACGGCCCTCCTGTCGCGCGACGCCCGGTGCGAAGTGTTCCTGCGCCGCGCCGCGGCGGACGCCGACATCGTCGGCCAGATCGACGCGGCCCAGCGGACGATGCTGCTCGGCAGCCGCAGTGAAACGATTCGCACTCTGGCACAACAGTTGTTCGCCGGCGACGACCGACCGCGACAGGCCGTGATCGACGCCTACCGTCCGGCGCTGGAGTCGGCCGGCTCGCCTGAGAAGGGGCGCGAGGTGTTCACGGCGAACTGCAGCGTCTGTCACAAGATCGGCGATGTGGGGACAACGCTTGGTCCCGACCTCACCACGTCGCAGCACCGCACCCCGGACGTCTTGCTGACGCACATCCTCGACCCGAATCGCTACGTGCTGCCGAACTACGTGCAGTACGTCGTGCTCGACGCGACGGGCCGCACCTATACCGGCATGATGACGGCCCAGACCGCGACCAGCGTGACGCTGCAGCGCGAGAAAGGGGCGGCCGACACGCTGCTGCGCGCGAACATCGACGAGATCGCGTCGACCGGAAAATCGATGATGCCCGAGGGGCTGGAGAAGTCGATCTCCGTCGAACAGATGGCCGACCTGCTGGCCTTCCTGCAGCAGGCGCGCAGCCCGATCGCGGGAGAGGACGACCTGCAGACGCGCGACTTCGGCACGTTGCCGGGGTTGATCGAGCCGCCAGATACGCATTGATGCGACACCGGCCCGAAGTGCAGATCTTGATGTTGCGCTTCGCGCGATTTACCCGGAAAATGTCACACCTCGAGGCGTAAGTCAGGAGATCGGACGTCGACGCAACTCAGCCCCTCGCTTACGCTTCGGGTTACGATGTGCGTTGAGAACCTGTTATCGAGGCTTTCCATGACCCACTCCACCGGCCGCGTCGTTCGCCTTCTGCGATGCTGTCCCGCATTCGCTGTGCTGGCGTTCATCGTTGTCCCGTCCCCCGGCATCGCCGCCGACCTTGCACCGCCCCAGCAGCAGTTCCAGGATTTCGTCCGCGCCCAGGCCCGCGCGCTCCACGAACAGGACCGCGCGCCGGCGACGAAAGAGGAGTGGCTCGCCCGCCGCGCCGAGATTCGCGCCGCGCTGGAGCGCGCCTGGGGGGGCTTCCCGGAGACGCCGTGCCCGCTGGAGCCGCAGAAACTGGGCGAAGAAGCGCGGGACGGATACCGATTCGAGAAGTGGATCTTCCAGACGCTCCCGGGCGTCTGGATGACGGCGTTCGCCTACGTCCCGGAGGGGGACGGGCCGCACCCGG
>CAZWGW010000822.1:0-3586 GCA_964633565.1 uncultured Planctomycetaceae bacterium | reverse complement strand
CGACCGCCGAACTGCGGCGCGCTCCAGTGTGCAAGCCAGGGCCTGGACCACGGCATCGACAGGAATCGCACGGTGACAGTACAGGTGCCGGTCGCCCGCCCAGGGGCAGCACTTGCGATAGGCGCCGGCGCAGGGGACATCGGCCGCCAGTAAGGCGTGTTCTTCGCCGGGTGGTCCCGACAGCCCGGGGCTGGTGCAAGTGAACAGCCCCACGACCGGCGTCTCCATGGCAGCCGCCAGGTGCATCGGCCCGGAGTCATTGCACAACAGCACATCCACGTCGGCCAGCAGCGCGGCCAATTGCTTGAGCGTCGTGGCACCGGTCACGTTGGTGCAGTCGTCGGCAGGCTCATCCCGTTCCGGCGGATCGTGCGGCCGGTGTGCCGGCGTCAGGACGGGTCGCCGCGCACAGAGGAGCGACTGGATCCTCGTCGCCGTCGGCTTGTCGCCGGCTGCGCCGACGAGAACGATCGAGCCGCCAGACTGCGCTCGAGCACGTCGGAGGACTTCGGCAAAAAGTCCCGTCGGGCAGCGTTTGGTCTTCCACATGGCGCCCGCATGAACGGCAATGACCGGCCGAGGGAGCGCATGGAGCAGGGCCTGAGCCCATTCGCGGTCCCGTCGGGACACAAACACGTTTGCCTGCCGGCTTCCGGCCCCGACTCCCAACGCCTCGGCCACTCGCCAGTACCTGTCCACAGCCGGCACATTGCGGCCGGTGGCGCCGACGGTCCGATTGCAGGCCAGCGATGCGCCCTCCCGTGCGGTCTCCAGGCCGATCCGCACAGGCGCCCGCGTCGCCAGTGTCATCAATCCGCTGCGGAGCAGCCCCTGCAGGTCGATGGCCGCGTCGAATCTCCGCGACCGAAGCTGCCGCAGCAGCCGCAGGAACGCTCCCGGCCCGCCGCGCCGTTCGTAGACAAGACACTCGGCCAGATCCGGGTGTCCCGAAACCAGGTCCAGCAGATCGTCGCGGATCACCCAACTGATGGAGGCGGCGGGGAATCGTCGCCGTACCGCGCCGATCAGCGGGAGCGATTGCACGACGCACCCCAGCGCGCTCGGCTTGATGATGCAGATGCGTTGTGCGTCAAGGTCCGACAGGTCTCGGGGACGCGCCATGCAGGGTATGTCCGGTGAACTCGAAGCGGCGAGGGTGCTGTCAACACAAGCGATCGGGCTGCGTTTCCGTGGAGATTCCGTGCGGCGCGGTCTGGCGCACGTTCACGCCTGGGCACACGCGGCTGCCTGCGGGGCAAAATCCGCCAGACGATCCGCGGGCCGTTCCGTTTCCGCACAGGCGTTGATCTGGTCCGTGCGACGCCGGTTGCGGCCCCGCATCGCGTCGATCAGCGACGTCGTCGATCGGCCGGGAACCAGGGTCAGCACACGCGTATCGGCGACAAGGTCGTGCCCGACGACGTCCGCGCGGTTGTAGTCGCCCCCCTTCGTCAGCACGTCGGGGCGCAGTTCCTGAATCAGCTCATAAGGCGTATCCTCTTCGAACAGGACGACGTAGTCGACGCACCGCAGTCCGGCCAGGACCCGCGCCCGGTCCGTTTCGCAGTTGACCGGACGCCCCGGTCCCTTGAGTCTCCGCACGCTGGCGTCCGAGTTGAGGCCGACGATCAGAACGTCTCCCAGCGCGCGGGATTGTTCGAGATACTCGAGGTGGCCGCGGTGGATCACGTCGAAGCACCCGTTCGTAAACACAATGCGCTTGCCCAGCCGCCTGAGGCGGCAAACATGCTGCCTCAAGTCGTGCCGCGTGACGACGCTTGAGGAAGGCGATTCCGTCCCGGCCGCCGCCAGCAGTTCCGCACGTGACAGTGTGGCAATGCCGGGCCGCGCGACTGCCATCGCAGCCGCCGCATTCGCAATCGCGGCCGCACCCGGCACGGTCAGGCCCGCCGCGAGCGCGAACGCGGTTGCGGCGACCACTGTGTCTCCGGCGCCGCTCACGTCCTGGGCACAGGCGGCGTGCGGGGGAATCCAGGTCAAGTCGTTCCCCATCAGGGCCATGCCCTGTTCGCCGCGCGTCACGATGACCCAGTCGGCATCTGCCAACTGCCGCAGCGCACCGGCCGCGCGAGCCAGGGAGGCGTCGTCATGAATGGACACGCCCGTCAGCGCTTCGGTTTCCGCCTGGTTCGGCGTGAGCACGGTGGCGCTCGTGTAACGGGACGCGTCGCAGCCTTTGGGGTCCACGATCACCGGCCGTCCGAGGTCGCGGGCCATCGCCACGATGGACTGAATCAGCAGGGGAGACAGGGTTCCCTTCGCGTAATCCGAGACGACGACGACATCGCAGTCCGGAATGAGTTGCTGAGCAGCTCCGGCCAGCGCTGCGATCGTGCGGGAGTCGATGCGGCACTGCTGTTCGAAATCGATTCGCAACGCGTGTTGTTTCTCGGCGACAACGCGACATTTTCTCGGCGTGGACCAGTCTGGTTGTGCGACGAAGTGCTCCGAACTGACGCCGTGAGCGCCCAGCAGTTCCTTGAGCAGCGTGGAGTCGGCGTCCGGACCGACGACCGCGAGACCCCGCACGTCGGCGCCGAATGCCTGCAGGTTGGCCATCACGTTGGCAGCCCCTCCCGGGAAGTACCGTTCGTGCGTGGCATGCACGACCGGGACCGGGGCCTCGGGGCTGATCCGCCGCGCCTGGCCGTAGACGAACTGGTCGAGAATCACATCCCCCACAACGAGCACCTGGGGGGAGGAGCGGCTCAGCCGATCCAGCAGCGAAACCGGCTCCGTCGTGCAGGCAGAGTTGAACATCGCGGCACAATCCATTGCGCACCTGGGCCCACCAAGAACGCGTCCGCTTCCCGCACATCTCCGGGGCGTCTGGAACGTCCTTGCCGGGCAGGGAGACTATCGCATGGTGACGGATCGACTCAAGATCAATCGGCGCAGAGTGATGGGCTGGGAACGATGCCGGTGGGCAGGCGAGATTGCCCGCACCGTGCGTAAGGGGCTTCAAGCCATCGGCGGACTGCTTCGTGTACGGCGGACACAGTCAGGTCGCGCAGGCAGCGATGGTGGTGCAATGGACAGATGCGGCGCCCACACGGAGAGCAGGGGAGGTCGACGCGGACGATTTGCTCCGCCCGGTGGTAATTGTGGCTCCACCGCGGGTCCGACGGGCCGAACAGCGTCACACACGGGACGCCGAACGCGGCCGAGAAATGCCGTACGCCGCTGTCCGTAGAGACCAGGACGCGGCTGCGCGCCACACACGCTTTTGTCAGACCAAGGGACGGTTCCACGGCGGCCAGGCTGCGGACCCGGTCGGATGCCGCCTCTCGTTCGATGTGCGCCGCCTCCGAACGCTCGGCTGGCCCGCAAACGACAAGGACCGACGCCTCAGTCTGCGCGACCAGCCGCCGCGCCAGGCCGACAAAGTATTCCGTGGGCCACTTCTTGGCCGCGCCATAAGCCCCGCCGTTGTTCAATGTGACGAGCGGCCGCCCGGTGTCAACCGGCAGGCCGCGCAGGAGGCGATCGGCCGCGGCGTGGTCGGCCGGCGTGACCGCCAGTTCCAGGCGCGGCGGCTCTGGCGGACATCCGACGGCGTGCGCCA
>CAZWGW010000821.1:0-3586 GCA_964633565.1 uncultured Planctomycetaceae bacterium | reverse complement strand
GCCGACGCCTCCGCCCCCGCCGCCGCCGCCCACCGCCGCGCCGCCGGCGCCGCGCCGCCGGCGGCCGCGCGCGCCGCCTCCGCCGAAGCCTCCACCACCCATCCCTCCGCGCAGGCCCCCGCCGCCGAGGCCGCCGCCCCCGCCGCGCATGCCCCCGCCAAAGCCGCGGGCGTACACGAGAGGTGAAATCGCCAGACAGACCGCCGTCGTCAGTGCCGCAATTCGAGTCAGTTTTTTCATGGCTTCTCGCCTTTTTTGTGGAGTTGTGTGCTGTCGAATCTGTCCTGCCGCGAGCGCGGTTGCCGTCACTTCGCCGGCTGGACGCGCGTCACCTTGATCGGATCGCTGTGCGGCAATTCATCGCCGCCGGCCGCGCGGTTCACCGAACGCCAGACGAATTCGTCGGCGCTGAGCCGCGTCAGGAGGTTGGCCGCCGCGGTCTGTGTGCCGTCGGCCGTGACGCCGACCGCGTCGAGCACCCAGCGGTTGCCGTCGCGGGACCAGGACGATTCGCCATGTCCTCCTTCGTCGTCGAAATTCCACGAGTGCAACCCGCCAGTCTGCGGATCGCGCTGAATGTGCTGATGGCCGGAAGAGACGGTGCGGCCCTCCTCCGTCGTGCGGAACGTCCCTTCGATGGCGGACTTCGCCGCGTTCCAGTTGAACGTGATCCGGACTTCCCGCCTGGGCGTTGTGGCCGACCAGTCGCCGATGAGCCAGGCCAGGTCGTGCAGTCTGTCTTCGGTCCCGCCCCATTCACGGGCGATGGCCGTCTTCCACTGTCCGTCCTCGCGGACGTGCAGCACGCTGTAACGGCTCGACGTCGGCAATTCGGGACCGGCGTGCGTCACGACCATCGTCCCCTCTTCGATCGCCAGATCGCGGGCGGGGAAGCGGATCGACTCGATCTGCACGTCGGTCTTGCAGCCGGGATGCGCCTGGAAGAACCCGGCAAACGCCTGTTCGATGGCGGCGCGGCCGACCAGCCTGACGCCGCTCTCTTCGTAGTATTCGGCCTGCTCGGTCCAGGTGGCGGCGATCGCCTTGGCGTCCCCTTTGGCAAACAGTTCGGCAAACTCGGCCGCCTGCTTGCGGACGGCCTCTTCATCGGCGGACGTTGTGGACGCGGCAGGTTTCCGGCCGGACGCGCCGGAGCGTTCCTGGGCCAGCGGGACGCCGGCGGCGAACGCGGCGGCCAACGCGACGGGAATCAGGTACAGCATCGATCGTTGCATGGGTTCAACTCCTGTGGGGACATCAGTTGGTCATCTGGCAATCGTCACACCGACTCGCAACGCACCGTCCGTGTGCCAGCGGTCTCCGCCTCCGTTGCGCCCTTCGCGCACCTTGTGGAATCCGTCCACGTTGTACGTCTCGGTCAGTTCGCCGGTCTGCTGCAGGTCGACGAACAGCCGGTCGCGCTCGGCATCGACGTCGCCGTCGATATGGTGCGTGACCTCGCCCGTCGTATGGCTGAGGCCGACCCGCTCATCGTATGTCGCCGACCCAACCCACACGGGCCGTCCGTCCGCGTCGACTTTCTCCGACTGCCAGAACCGCACGTGCTCGCGTTTGCGCGGATTGTCGCCGACCGGCTTCTCGTAGGCGAGGTCCTCCTTGCGGCCGAACAGGAACAGCGAACTGACGGGGGCCTCGTCGTAGGACCGCTTGAGGACCGTATCGGCGGCGATCTTGAGGTCGCTGCGGAGTCCGAGCGGGTCCGCCGGATGCCACTGCGCCGCTTGCAGGACCCGCTCCACGTCCTGCCGCGTGCCGATGAGCGCCACGTTGATCGGATCGCCGGGGATGCCGACCGTCGTCTGGGTGATCCCGGGCACGTCGTCAAGCGCCGAGTGCCGATGGACGTAACGGTCCCACAGAAAGGGCATGACGATGTACGCAATCACGAGGTACACCACGATCAGTGCGGCCACCGACACGACGATGCGCCGGCGGAGGCTGCGCGATTTCGGCGCTGCGGCGCCGGCCGCGTGGACCGTGTCAGGCTGTGAGGGGTCTGGCATTGATCGACTTTCAGCGCAGTCACTCTGCCGGACTGGCGTCGTGGTTCTTCCGTTGCAACGAGGCGCGCTCCGAATACAGCGCCACGAGCCGCGCGATCAGGATGGCGATGTAAAACATGGCCGTCATGGCTTCGAGCAATGTCAGCATCCGCGCGACGTTCGACGCCGGAGTCACTTCCCCCAGACCGGCCCCGCACAACGTGTCGAAACTGAAGTAGAGTGCTCCGAAGCCGCTCAGCGGCTGACTCGTCCCCGGCTCCAGTTCCATGACGAACGCGCCGGGATCGACGCTGGCCAGCAGCAGATACGCAAACATCCAGAGCAGGCCGAGCATCAGAAAGGTCGACACTCCCGCGCACAGCACCTGCGTGTCGACTTCGACCGTCCGCAGGATGAACCCCAGGTGATGGGCAATCACAAATATGCCGAACAGCATCGCGGCTGCGAGGAACAGGGCGCTGGGGAACTGTTCGGGCCGCAGGTGGTGCAGCCATTTTCCCGCGACGGCCGGCACCGCCAGCAGGCCCGCAATCAGGACCGTGCGGCGGCGGCCCCCCACTGCCGGCACGGCCGAGACGAGCACCAGCGTCATGAGCAGCGCCTCGATGAGACTCCCCTGCGCGAGGTCGTTCAGGACGGGCGAGATGCACAGCAGCACGATCAGCGCAATCATGAACAGCGCGGCGGAATAGCGCGACGGCGCGAGCGATCGAATTGTCGAGGGCGTGTCCACCGGACTTTCGGACGTGGGAACCACGGAAAGGACGGAAGTGCTGGTCCACGAAGGGAACCGATTCTGTGTTCCGAAGGGGCATTGTACCGCCGGGAGGTGTAGAAGTCGTTAAGGTCGCCCGCTTGATCTCCGCGACGCACCCTCTCCTTCCTTCTCTGTGACCTCCGTGCCTCCGTGGTTAATTATCCGGACGATCTCCGCCGTGAGTTGTAAAACTCCCGCAGCTCGTCCTCGTCCGTCGGCAAGCCGAACGCCAGCGCGGCGTTGTCGATCACCGGCCCGGCCACGGTCTGGATGTAGCCGCTCGGTTGCGGCGGCAGTTCCCAGAACCACGCCCGCTCCTGCCCGTCGAAGTAGTTGTACGCCGCGGTTCGCTTCTTCGCGGCATACAGCACCACGTGCGAGATCTTCTGCTTCCGCGCCGTGGCGTGCACTTCCACCGCGGGGCGGCGGCCCGCCTTGAGAAACTCCTCGAGCCACGCCGCCGCGTCCTCCAGCCGGTCGGCCGTGGCGTGGCCGGCGCGAACGCACTGCTGCATTTCGTCGGCGTTCATCGGCACCGGCTCCTGCTCCCACTCCAGCACCTGGTCGACGATCGAGAACGCCCGCCCGGTGTCTTCCGGCAGCAGGTTCATCTTTGCCGCCAGCAGCAGCCGCCGCTCGGCATAGGCCGGGTCGCGGGTGAGCGACAGCACGACGCGCGCCGTCGACGTGAACGCGAGCGCCCCCAGCGCCCGGTACAGCACGCTCGGCGCGCCGGCCTTGCGGTGGTGCGAAATCAGCAGCATCGCCACGTCATACACGCGGGCCATCGCCGCCAGCCGCATGA
>CAZWGW010000820.1:0-3587 GCA_964633565.1 uncultured Planctomycetaceae bacterium | reverse complement strand
GCAGGCGGCCCGTGGTCCGGACAGTTTTGTGTACGTCTGGGGAAACGACCCGCGCGTGGTGTGGCAGCGTTCACGAACGCCCGGGCAGATTGATCCCGTCGGGTCGTTTCTGGCGGACCGCAGTCCCTACGGGATCCTGGACCTGGCAGGCAACGCCCGTGAATGGTGCCTGGACTACTATGACGACGATGCTTATCGGCAGGCGTCGAAGAGCGATGGAACAGCGATCAGCAACTGGACTGGTCCCAAGCGGCCGTCGATCGCGGGTCACCGTGTGGTGCGCGGCAACGCGCCCGGGTGGGAATTGTGGCACCGGTCGAGCGAGTCGATGTCGACGCCGTTGCCGACGGTCGGATTTCGGGGAGTTGTGCACCTTGCCGCGACGGGGAATGGCACGCCGCAGTCCGGGACGGACAATGCACCGCCACCCACCGTGGTGCCGCGCGCCTCGCGGTCCGGGACCGACAGTGGGCCGCCGCCGACGGTCGTGCCGCGCGCCTCGCGCCCCGGACGGGAGAACCCCCGACCACGACCCGAGTAGTGTCGCCTTCGATCCGCCAGTGATCGTGGCGCAAAGCGTGCCGGGAGTGCTCGTTCAGCGGACTGACGCGCGCCGCTCGCAGGAGCAGGAGCGAAAAGGAAACAATGGTGGCTGCCGCCGACGCTGCGAAGCCGCGAGCCCGGGACGCCGGCATTCACGTCGGGGTCCTGCCCCCCGGGCCCCGGAATGCCATTACCGACGTCGCGGGTGTGCTCGTCGGACACCAGACGCTCTGGAAGGGGGACGCCGTCCGCACCGGCGTGACAGTGGTCGTACCTCACGGGGAAAATCTGTTTCAGCAAAAGGTGGCGGCGGCCATCGAATGCGGGAACGGCTTCGGCAAGCTCGCCGGGTCGACGCAGGTGGCCGAACTGGGGAATATCGAAACGCCGATTGCACTGACGAACACGCTGAGCGTGCCCAACGCCGTGCGGGCGCTGGTCAGATACACCCTCGACCAGCCCGGCAACGAGGACGTCGGTTCCGTGAATGCCGTGGTGGGGGAAACAAACGACGGATTTCTGAACGACCTCCGCGGGATGCACGTGAGCGAGGCCGATGTCGTCGCGGCCCTGCAGTCCGCGGCAACCGGCGCCGTTGTGGAGGGAGCGGTCGGCGCCGGAACGGGGACGGTCTGCTTTGGCTACAAGGGAGGGATCGGCACGGCCTCGCGGCAACTCCCGCCGGAACTGGGGGGCTACACGGTTGGTGTCCTGGTGCAGACGAACTACGGCGGCATCCTCACGATCAATGGCGCGCCGGTCGGACGCGAACTGGGGAATTATTGGCTGAGTCAGTATGCCCTGGATCGCGGCGACGGTTCATGCATGATCGTCGCCGCCACGGATGCGCCGCTTTGTCCGCGAAACCTGCGGCGTATGGCCAGACGGGCGCTGTTCGGTCTGGCACGGACCGGATCGGTGATGAGCAACGGCTCGGGCGATTATGTAATTGCGTTCTCGACGACGCAGCGGGTCGTCGACGAAGGCGAGCGGGAGGGGCCCGTCGGAAAGCTCGTCACGAACAATCACGTCTCGCCGCTGTTCCTTGCGGTGGTCGAAGCGACGGAGGAGGCGGTGTACAACGCGCTGTTTCAGGCAACGACAGTGACGGGGCGGGACGGGCACACGGTGGAGTCGCTGCCGCTCGAGCGCGTGCTGGAGATCTGTCGGAAGTACAACGTGTTGAGCCTGCAGGAGCGCCTGCCGGGGATCGGACGACGCAGCTGACCGTCCGCCCGATTTCTGGCGAATTCGGCTGCCACACTGTGGCGCGTAACCGCGACGTAACAAGCACGCGGTTCCGCCAGCAACGGCTTCCCGCAGCGGCCGACCACCGTGTATGCTGCGGCACGCGTTGCCCCGATTCCCTGTGGCCGTCACGCCGCATTCTCCCGATCCAGGATGAACCATGCTCCATCGCGTTATCGAATACAGGTCGTGGAAGCTCATTGCGCTGCTGGCGTGCGTTTCCTGTTCGGCCGCCAGGCTGTCAGCGGACGACTGGCCGCAACTTCTCGGCCCGCAGCGGAACGGCATCTCGGCGGAGACAGGACTGCTCACCACGTGGCCGGCGGACGGACCGCCGGAAGTGTGGCGCGTCCCCGGCGGGGAGGGAATGTCGGGGCTGGCGATCAGCGGCGGCCGGCTGTTCACCATGGTGCAGGGGGACGGCGAACAGCGGGTCGTGTGTCACGACGCGCAGACCGGCACGCAGCATTGGAAGCAGGACGTCGCGGCGAAATATACCAACGGGATGGGGGACGGCCCGCGGGCGACGCCGACGGTTGCCGACGGCGTCGTCTATGTGTTGACCGGCGAAGGAGTGCTCGCGGCGCTGCAGGCGGCCGATGGGACCGTGCTCTGGAAAAAGGACCTCGTGAAACAATCCGGCGGCAAGACGGCCGAATATGGGATGGCGTGTTCGCCGCTGATCGTGGGAGAACTGGTCGTCGTGACGATCGGCGCTCCGCGGTCAACGGTCGTCGCCGTGGACGGCCGGTCCGGGGAGGTGAAATGGACGGCGGGCCACGACCAGCCGGCAGGATACTCATCGCCGGCGCTGCTGAATGTCGGCGGACGTGAGCAAGTGGTGGTGTACTATGGTGCGGGGGCCTGGGGGCTTGATCCTGCGACCGGCGCCGTGCTGTGGGACTATCCGTACGAGACGAACTTCGACTGCAACATCGTGACGCCGCTCGCTGTGAACGGCGGCGTGTTCCTCTCGTCAGGCGAAGATCATGGCTCCGTGCTGCTGTCGCTGAAGCCGAAGGGGGACGCGTTCGACGTCAATGAGGTGTGGGCGTCGCAGGGGCGCCGGAGCGTCTTGAGGAATGAATGGCAGACGTCGCTGCTGATCGGCGGCTGCCTGTACGGCTTCGACAACGTCGGCGGAGCGGGGCCGATCACACACCTGACCTGCATCGATGCCGCGACCGGCGAGCGCAAATGGCAGCAACTCCGCTACGGCAAAGGGAATGCCATCGCTGCGGACGGCAAGTTGTTCCTGAGCACGATGGATGGCGAACTGGTGCTCGTCAGGCCGAATCCGGAGAAGTACGAGGAACTGGGACGGAAGACGATCCTGGGGATGACGCGGCAGGCGCCGGTGCTCGCCAACGGGCTGCTCTATCTGCGGGACGACAGCGAGATTGTGTGCCTCGACGTGCGGAAGAAGTAGCCGGATCATGTACGAGTACTTCGACCACACCGCCGACGTCGGCATCCGGCTGTCAGCACCCGACCTCAACACGCTGTTCGCCGACGCCGGACGCGCACTGATGGGGCTGATCGTTGAGAACATCGACGATGTCCGTCCCGACGAGGAGTTCGAATTCCGGGTCGACGGGACGGAGCGCGACTACCTGTTGTTCGACTGGTTGAGCGAACTGGTCCGGCATTTCGAGTCGACGGGCGTCGTGCTCAGCCGGTTCGACGTGCAGGTGAACTCCGACGGACTGACGGCGCGGGGGTGGGGCGAGCCGCTCGACGCAAACCGGCATCACCTGGGGAGTGAGGTCAAGGCCGTCACGTACCATCAACTCTCC
>CAZWGW010000819.1:0-3602 GCA_964633565.1 uncultured Planctomycetaceae bacterium | reverse complement strand
GACTCGGCCGTTCGTGCGGTCCCAGATCTCGCCGCGCGGATTGTGGCAATGCTGTCGGTCGACCCAGTCGATGACGTAGACGGCACCGTCGGGACCATACTGCAGGTCGACCGGCACGTAGGCGGGGTCGGGCGTGTACATGAGGTCGTAGCCGCCGTGCAGCGATTCGTAGGCCGAACCGTCCCGCACGTTGACGACGTGGTTCATCTGGTGGCCGTGCAGGTTGTGGTTGAACAGGTGGTCGCGATAGATCGCCGTCCAATTGTCGCCGAGATAGATCATCGTGCCGACGGGGGAGTGGCCGCCGTAGACGGCAGTGGTGCCGGGCTTGCCGGCGCCTCCTTCACCGTTATCGTAGCGGGCCGATGCGGGGAGGAAGTTCTGCAGGTGTCGGAATTCGTCCGGCGCGGAATTGGAAACGAATGGGGCGTAATTGGAGTTCGTCTGGTTCCAGAAATGGCCGTTGCGGATCACGTACGTCACGCCGCCGCCCCCCCAGTAGCTGCGGCAGTGCGTCATGAACAGGTGCCCGGCGTCATTGAAATCCAGCCCCCACTGGTTGCTGCCGCCGTGGGCGAAGATCTCGAATACGTGCCGCGTCGGATGGTACCGCCAGACGCCGGCGCGGAGCGGAGTACGCTCGGCTTCCGTTGAACCGGGCTTGCCGATGAGGGCCGTGTTGAAGACTCCCTGGTTGCCGTACAGCCAGCCGTCCGGTCCCCACGTGAAGCTGTTGAGCGTTTCGTGCGTGTCCTGGTAACCGAAGCCGTCGAGCAGGACCTGCGGCGGTCCGTCGGGCTGGTCGTCGTGATCGCGATCGGGGATGAACAGCAGTTCGGGCGCGGCTCCGATCCACACGCCGCCGAAGCCGACTTCAATGCCGCTGACGAGGTTGAGCCCCTCGGTGAAGGTGGTCTTTGTTTCAAACAGGCCGTCGCCGTCCTTGTCGGCGAGGATGCGGATGCGGTCCTTGCCTTCGCCCGGCGGTTGCTTGTTGGGATACGTGTACGCCTCTGCCACCCACAGCCGCCCGCGCTCATCAATGGCGCACGCAATCGGCTGATGAACGTCCGGCTCTGCGGCGATCAGCTCAGCCTGAAAGCCCTCCATGAGTTGTATGCCGGCGACGACAGACTGCGCCTGGTCGTTGTCGACCGGCGTCGGTTTGGCCGGATTCGGACGGAGATGCCACAGGACGGGGCTTTGCGTCTGACGGTAGTTGGGGTCGGCGGGCGTGGCGACCGATTTGGGGAATTCCGTGCGGCCGAGGTGTGCAAGACGGACGTTTCGGAACTGAACCTTTGCCGGACCGGCGCCGCTGTGCAGTTGGAACGCGAGCCGGCCGGAGTATTCCGCCGCGCCGATTTCATGGTCGTCGAGCGTGGAGCAGAGTGTGCCGTTGACCCAGACTTCAACGTGCGGCCCGGTGGCTTTGACGCGGTAGACATTCCACTCGTCCCGTTTCGGCAGTGCGCGGAAACTCTCGGCGGGGGCGAACGGATCGGCCCAGCGGCGGCCGTCGGGGGCAATCGAGACGTGAGTACCTCGCTCGGTGATCAGTGCGCGGCCGTGTTCGTCGTAGATTCGTCCGAGCCAGGTCTGGCCGTCGTCGAGGTCGGCCTGATAGCCGGCCGCGCCGCCGCCGTCACGACGCTCTGAACGGAACTGGATGCCGGAGTTGGCGCTCGGCCCACCTGTGACACGGTATTCGAGGGTCAGTTCGAAGTCGTGAACGTCGTCTTTCCAGAAAATGAACTGATTCGCACGCAATGTTTCTCCGGCAGGGATCTCGCCGGTGATGGCGCCGTCTTCCACGCGCCAGTGCTCGGGATCGCCGTCCCATCCGGTGAGGGATTGGCCGTCGAAGATCGGCAAGGGTTCAGCAGCGCGCAGCGCGGTTGATGAACTCAGGATGAGCAGCAGGAACGCAGATCGAGCGAGCGGCATCTGTTCATGGCTCCGGGCATGTTGGCGATTGTCTAACCCGTAGCCGCAGACGAGGGAGAACAACGGTCGCCTCAGTCCTCGCCTGCGGCTTCGGGTTAAACGAAATTTGCTCGCGAGATTCAACCACAATCGATGGTCGGGATTCAACCCGGAGCACGGGATACCGGATCAATGTCCAAACCAGAGACGTCGACTCACCAGCGAAAGAACCGGTACGGGTCGTCCCACTCTTCCGGCTGATCGACGTACAGCCCCGACTGCCAGCGTGACTCCGGAGTGGCCGGATCCACGGGTTTGCCGAACCGCTCGATGAACGGCGTTGTGCCGGCGACGCCCATGTTCGCCAGCAGACGCGAGACGAGGAAGGACGAGCGGCGAAACGTCTTGCGGAGGTTCTGCTGCTCGCTGCCGCCGATTTGCCGTCGATCAGCAGATCGAACGGGGACAGATCGGTTCCGGCATCGACCGGCTTGCTGCTCACTCCCATCGCCTGCAACAACGCTGTGGTTTCGCCATGTGGATCCCAGAGCCCGATCCTGTGGTTCGCCGCCGGGGCTTCAGGACGTGGTACGAAGTGAATCGCGAACTGGTCGTCCTGTGGTTCGCCGCTCGAGAATTAGAACGTAGCGCTCACGTGGTATGTCCCCGGTGATAACGACTCCGGGAGTGCAAACTCGATCGGGACGCGCGTCTCCCCGTTATCGGCTGCGGCAGGTCAAGCGACCACGACACGTCACACTCGACGGCTGCGCGGGAGTTGTTGATGACGATCGCCTGTTTGGCCACCGTCTCGACCGCCAGTTATCGGCGAGGCAGGCCGCCATCACGGGGTCTCCCGTCGCACAGGTTTTTCATCGCCGGCCTGGAGCGGTATCATGCGGGCCGCCGCGGGCAGGAATGCTCCGGCGCTAGAGTATTCTCCCTCACGACTCCACGCATCCAACACCTTTGCACCAGAGGACATCATGAGCCACAACGCCGTTGCGCCCGCAAACACCACGTCCCTCCCGGACCTTGCCCGCCGCTCGTTTCTGGCCGCCGGCGCTGCGGCGCTGGCGTCAACTGCGTTTGGCCGCGACTACGGTCCCGGCACACAGCCGGTCCGCTATCCGGACCCGGACCTCGTGGAACTCGATCCGCGGTTCAAGAAGTACAAACTTGGCAATACGCCGATTCAGCGGCTCTACCACAGTCCCGATATGCTCTGGGCTGAAGGCCCCGCATGGAACGGCGTCGGCCGGTACCTGCTCTGGAGCGACATCCCCAACAACGTCCAGATGCGCTGGCTGGAAGAGGACGGCCACGTCAGCGTGTTCCGCAACCCGGCCGGCAACTCGAACGGCAACACGTTCGATTACCAGGGACGGCAGATCTCCTGCGAGCATGGTAACCGCCGCGTGGTTCGTTACGAGTACAACGGCAAGATTACGGTGCTGGCGGACAGTTTCCAGGGGAAGCTGCTCAATGCCCCGAACGACGCCGTGGTGCATCCCGAGGACGGCGCGATCTGGTTCACCGACCCCGGCTACGGCAGCCTGATGAACTACGAGGGGAACAAGGGGGACCTGGTTCTCAAGGAGGCGGTCTACCGGATCGACGCGAAGACCGGCAAACTGGACAAGGTGACGGATGAGATCTTCAAGCCGAACGGCCTC
>CAZWGW010000818.1:0-3605 GCA_964633565.1 uncultured Planctomycetaceae bacterium | reverse complement strand
CCGGCAAACGTTTTGCACACGTCGGCTTTGCCGTCGCCGTCGTGGTCTTCAAGGATCAGCAGCTTGTCGTCGAACGCGTCCTTTGGCTTCCAGTGGGGATATGACGGCCACGCCGCAATCCACAGCCGCCCTTTTGTGTCGAACGCCATCTGCACCGGGCTGGCGACCTCGGGAAACATCTCGTCCGACGCAACCAGGTTCACTTTCATGCCTTCATGGACCGTCATCAGCTTGATCGACTCGTCACCGCTGAGAAACAGGTGCTCGCCGTTCGGTCCTGCGCCGGGCTTGTTCGTGATGACGGGGATGAACTCCGGCGTGTTGCCGTCGTCGACCTTGAGCTCGTTCCCATTGGCGACAGACCAGATCCGCTGGTCGCGGTTGGCCGTCATCACATCGAGGACTTCCATCTCGCGCTGCGCGACTTCGCGGTTCGTCTGATCGTTGACAAACTTCAGATCGGCGCGGCCGCCGTAGATCGAATACCCGTCGGTCGTGCGAAACCGCTGGTGCCAGTAGAAGTTCTTGTCGCGGACAGCCGTGCGGACCGCTTCGAGCTGCGCCGTGCTCCGCTGCGGCTCCCCCTCGAACAGCGCGTGTTCGATGACCGTGGCGACGAACCGGTTCCCCGCCTCGTTGAGATGCACGCCGTTGATCGTGAGTGGCTCCGTCGCGTGAGCGTATTCGGCAAGGGTCGGTGTGAACAGGTCCACGAACGGGACCTTGTTGAACGCCGCGACCTCCGCCATCGCCTGGGTGTAGAGCTTGAGCCGCTCATTGTTCTCTTTGCCGTCGGGGAGGTTCGGATCACCGAGGTCCTCGTGTGCGATCGGCGAGCAGAGGACGAGCTGCGGGGCGGATCGGCCGTTGTACTGCTGGCTGAGCGTGTGTTTGAGGAAGTCGTCAAGGTCGTGCTTGAATTTTTCCAGCCCCGCCTGGCCGCCGTACGACTCGTTGTAGCCGAAGAATGCGAACACGACGTCGGTCTTCGTGCGCGCCAGCCATTCATCCGGGCTGCCGAATCCGGCCGAGCGGAGCCGGAGCGTCAACTCGTCGCCGGAGTAGCCGAGATCGCGGAACGACAACTTGTGCTGCAGAAAGCGCGTCTGCAAGAGCGTCTCCAGCCAGCCGTCGTGCTGCATGCGGTCGGCCAGTGTGTTTCCGATGACGGAGACGTGGTCGCCGGGTTTGAGTACGAGCGACTGGGCACAGGCGGACGATGTGCAAATCAGCAACGTCACGCCCAGTGCAACGAAAAGGGGACGGGAGTCTTTTTTCGGGTGCACCTGTAGTGTGTCGGAGATTCTGTATGAAAACAGACTCCCGTTCCCTTTTCGTGTGACGCGTCGACAAATCATCGTGGTGTCTGCTCCGGAGTTGCGGACCTTGCGGGTGGGTCGGTGAGGAGGTCCGTCAGGTGAGTCGCCCATCTTAGCGCAGCCGGAGGGACGACGTCAAAAGCGAAGCGACCCGGACGCTGCGAGCGTCCGGGTCGCTGGAGTTTCACTTCAGGGCGAGAGTTCTTGCGCGGGTCCGTTGCTAATTGGTTCCGTTTGGCGGCGGTGGTGGAGCGACCGGGACCGGCGGCGCCGTGGAACCGTTCGTCGTATCGCCGGAGCTGATGACCGCTCCGCCGCTGTAGCCGACCGTACAGCAGGCATTGCTGGCGTAGTAACCACGACGGTGCCAGCCGAAGAGCCCGCGGCGATGACCGCCATTCCAGGCCGTGTAGTTGCCGCCACATGGATCACAGCACGTGGTGGTCACCACCGGGGCGCAACAGGGCTCGGGAGCGGCACAACAGCATCCTCCGTCGTCGTCGTCATCGCAGTCGGCCTGTGCGGGGCCCCCCGCCAGGAGGACTGCCCCCACGCCCAGCGACATCAGTCCGAAGAATCCCAGCCAGGTTCGTCTCATTGCCGTGCTCCTTCTGTCTCGTGGTGTCGAACGGAAGCGCGGGCCGCACGGCCCGGGGCTCCAAGCACGCATTGTCACCGCCCCAACCGGGAACGGCACCGGGGGGAATTCTGATTTGCCTATCGGCGAATCCCCGATGCCGCCACCTGCATCCAGGCGCCAAACGATGATTCGTCGACACGTCGCTGCCATGTGCGTAACTTCTCGCTCGGTAGTCCGACGAACTACACTGCCGCCCGCGACTTACCACGAAAGAGGAACCACACGTGTCGACCCTCTCCCCCCACGAACAGATCGGGCGCATGATCACGGCCTACTGGACTTCGCAGGCGATCTATGCGGCCGCCAGACTGGCCATCCCCGACCTGCTCAGGGACGGCCCTCGGACCGTCGCCGACCTCGCCCGTGCCGCGTCGGCGCATCCCGATTCGCTCTACCGGCTGCTCCGCGCTCTGGCGAGCATCGGCATCTTTGCCGAGACGACGCCGCGGACGTTCCAACTCACGCCGCTCGCGGAAGTGCTCCGCAGTGACGTCCCCGGTACCCAGCGGCCGCTGGCACTGATGGTGGGCGAAGAGCAGTACCAGGCCTGGGGACATCTCGTCGACAGCGTCCGCACCGGCGAGACGGCGTTCGACAAAATCTACGGTAAGCCGGTCTTCGACTACCTCGCGGAACATCCGGAGGAGGCAGCCGTCTTCGACGCCGCCATGACGGCCATCCACGGCGGCGAGACCGCCGCCATCACGGAGGCGTACGACTTCAGCGGCATCGGCCTGCTGGCCGACATCGGCGGCGGGAACGGCTCGAAGATCACCGCCATCCTGCAGCGCTACCCCACGATGCGCGGGCTGCTGTTCGATCTGCCGCACGTCGTCGAACGGGCCAGGCCGCACATGGTCGACGCGGGTCTGAGCGAGCGCTGCCAACTGGTCGGCGGCAACTTCTTCGAGTCGATTCCTGCCGGGGCGGACGCCTATCTGATGCGGCACATTATCCACGACTGGAACGACGAGCAGTCGCTCACGATCCTGCGCAACTGCCATGCCGCCTTGCGCCCCGGCGGCCGCCTGCTGGTGATTGAGAGCGTGATCCCCCCGGGGCAATGACCCGTGTGGCGCGAAGTTCCTCGATCTCACGATGCTGGTGATCCCCGGCGGCAAAGAACGCACGGCGGACGAGTATCGAACACTGTATGAGTCGTCTGGCTTTCGACTGACGCACATTGTACCGACGAGCGCGGAAGTCAGTGTCATTGAGGGCGTGCGCAAGTAATCCCGGCGAGCGGCGGGCGTCAGCCCGCTGAATGGGCGTGCCGCGCGCCCTCCGCTTCAATCGCTCACCGGCATGCAGATCGGCGGCGGCCGCAGGCAACCCAGCCTCTCGATCTCATCCAGCGCCGAGCGCACCTGCCCCTCTGTCGTACGGTGCGTCATGATCACCAGCGGCACCAGCGGCGCGCCGGCCGATTCGTCGACTTCCGGCGCTTCGTGCTGGATGACCGACGCCAGACTGATCAGGTTGCGCCCCAGCACGTCGGCAATGTCGGCAATCACGTGCGGCCGGTCCTCGACGTTGAACCGCAGATAGTACCGCCGATAAATCTTCCCGGCCGGCTGCACGGCGAACGGAGGGCGTTCATTCCAGACGTTCAAGCGCCGGAACGTGAGTTGTGCCCGGCCGATCGC
>CAZWGW010000817.1:2277-3611 GCA_964633565.1 uncultured Planctomycetaceae bacterium | reverse complement strand
GAGACCAGCACCTTGACCTGCTTCGCAGCCTGGCCGTCAGCGTCGGACAACTGAATTGTAACGGGCATGGCGGCCGGCAATTTGAACTCATCGGCCGGCAATTCGTTGCCCTCCTTGTTGAGGTGATAGACGCTGGTCAGGGCATAACCGTCCTGGCTGACGGTGACGAGGACCGCGCTCTGGCGGCCGAGGGGGTAGAAGTCGGGCCAGGAATAGCGGCCCTCCTTGTCGGTCCGCGTGGCGAAACTCTCCTGGCGATAGCGTCCGCCGGGCCAGGTCTTGCGGATGACGCAGACGCGGGCGTCGGCGATGGGCTGGCCGTTTTCGTCGACGACCGTGCCAGCGAGTGTTGCCGACGGTTCGGCCTGCGCCGGTGCGCAGGCGGGCTGATCGGCATCCGCGGCGGCGCGGCAGGAAACGCCAAGTACGAGGATCGCAGTTATCACGCTCCGGGCTGATACAACGGCCATTGGATTCATTCCGTGTTCTCGAACCGCTTCGTGATGGCGGCCATCATCGCATCCAGGTCGGCCGTCATCAGCATGCCCCAGCCGGTCTCGGTCTTCTGGAGGCTGACGACCGTGGTCTTGGCGATCTTGACCCCCTCCAGTGAGAGCGTCATCCGGTAGACGACGTGCGCCAGCGAGTCTCCTTCCTTCACGTGCCCGAGAATCGTCGTCTCCGCGCCGGCCACCGACTGCCTGATTTCGGGGCTCAGTGCCGTAATGCCGCGAAAGAACGCGGCGAAGAACGCGGCATCCTCCAGTTTTTCAAGCTCCTCCCGGCTGCGAATCCCGTGGAACAGTGCTCGGAAGTCGTCCCCCTCCCCCTCCTTGTCAGCCAGCTTCAGTGCAGTCGTCATTGACGACTTGAAGCTCTTGAGCGCGTCCGGATGCATCGCATTGGCGAAGTCATCGATGCGATCGTCGCGCAGGTAGTTCATGGCGCGCCGCGCGAACTCTTCCGGCGATCCGGCGGTCTCGGTCGTGGCCTGAGAGCCCGGGTCTGCCAGCGCCATGGACGTGACACAACCCAGCACGAGCAACGTCAGCTTTGGGCACATGAGTCCGGTTCCTGTTACAGGTGCGGTTCGCTGATGCCGCTTACTCTGGGAAAATGGCGCGGCAGAGCTCGTTCAATTGCGGCTGGTCATTGCTGTACAGTGGATGGTACTCCTCGCCGCGATACCGAGTCCACCAGTAGCCATCTCGAAATGGATAGCAGAATGCCGGACGCCCAAGCTGTTCATACAACGCCTGGTCGATCACGCACTGAATCTGCAGACGACATTGACCGCCCGCCATGGTTACGATGTAGTCGGGTAGTTCTTCGAG
>CAZWGW010000817.1:0-2267 GCA_964633565.1 uncultured Planctomycetaceae bacterium | reverse complement strand
TCTCCGCCTCCCAGTCGATTCTTGCGAATCGAAATGCCGGTGCACTCTTGAGATGGTGATACAGGCGTAGCGCCGCCTCCGTTGTCTCGAGCGCGTCCTGAAGGCTTCTGATTCCGGCCGTGCTCAGGACGTCAGACAGGATAACGACGCCAACCGCGTAATGGGGCGGGCCAACGACAGTTGCCTCCCATGTGACGATCCGCCCGTTGAGCAAAGTGAATTGGTGTCCGTCAAAGTGAGCGGCGATTGATCGGCAGGCCGACTCATCAGCACACTCAACCCACATTTCGAACAGGATTGCCATTTGCGAACCCCGTCTCCTCGGATCGGCAGGCGGTCAGTCGCTCCCCTCCAGCGCCACCCACGACCGGTTCTGGTAGCTGCACTGGCAGCCGGCGGACGCATCGGGCACGAGGACGAGCCCCCCCACCGGCAGTGAGTTGATCCAGCACCCGGGACGGACGCCGCCGAAGTTCATGACGCCCGTCTCCTGCGTCAGGTCGGCGTAGGAAAGCGTCCCCGAGCGGAACATGAGCAAGTTCTTCGAACCGGAGAGCTGGCCGCAGCCGTAGGTCTTCTTGAGGTCCATCGGCTTCGAATCGCCGGTGAGCAGGTCGACCTGAGACGGCCAGGCGACGATCGATTCACCGTTGATCAGCGGCCGCGTATCGTACTTGACCGGCTTGTCCCACAGGCGGTAACCGTCCTGAATGTGGAACACCGCCATGCGGCCGCCGACTTCGGACGGCAGCTTGAACCGGGTCGACTGGTAGAACATCAGCAGCAGATCGTGTTTCGCGCTCACCGCGAGCGACGTGCCGAAGATCTCTTCCTCGTTGTCCCATTTCCGCTCACCGGTCTTGGCATCGAGCGTGATGAGCGCGCCGGTCGGATGTTCGTACTTCGGCGGCTCTTCGCCGCGGCGCGCGGCGGCGTTCGACAGGAGGTCTCCCTCCGCCAGCGCGCGGTCAATCAGGAACACGCGCCCCTGGCCGATGGCGATCGCGTTGTTGCGGATCGACTTTTGGGCGTCGTAGCGCCACAACTGCCGGCCGGAATCGACGTCAATTGCGAACAGCGCCGACGATTCGGAGTATTGCTGCTGCATCTGGGCGTCGGCCTTGAGATAGGCGTGGCGGACGATGTGCTCCGTGTTGGAGATTGAGCCGAACAAGACGCCGTCGACGCAGGCGATGTAGCCCCAGTCGCCGTGCTGGCCGTCCTTGCCTGCCGGAGTCGTGTACGTCGCACGCACCGTTCCCGTGGCGCAATCAATGCGGAAACACCTGGCCCCGTTGCGCAGATAGAGGCTGTCGCCGGCAATGCACATGTTGCTGCCGGTGATGGCGGTCCCGGCCAGGTGGTCGGCGTTGTAGGCATCGAGGATGCCGGGCTGGTCGAAGTGCCACAGCGGCCGGCCATTGTAGGCGTCGACGGCCCGCACGCCGTCCAGTCCTTCGGCGAACAGCCGGCCGTCGTGATAGAGCGGTCCCGGCCCGCGGCCGTGGCGCTGCGGCAATTCCAGATCGACATCGCGATACCAGAGGACGGAGAGCGGCCCCTTGATCTCATCGGCGGAGCAGACGGTGTTGGAGGCGTCAGCGTAGAGGTGGGTCCATTCTCCGGCGTTTTCCAGCGGGCCGCGCACGGCGACCTGCATCGCGCCCGGCTTGCCGAAGCTGGCGACGCCGCCGTACGGACGCTGCAGACGGTGGGCCTCCGCTGCGTCGACAACGGCCGGTCCGCCGTTCAGCGAGCGACCGGAGACGACGAGGTTGGCAAAAAACTTCGGATAGTGCGTTCGGGCGGGATCTCCCTGATGGACGGAGACGCGTAAGCCATACAGGCCGGCTGCCGCGAGTTTGCGGCGCGCGCCGGCGACGATTGACGGATCGGGGTCGATCGCCACGACGTGCAGGTCGGTCTGCCGGGCCAGTTCGTATGCCAGCGACCCATCGCCGCAGCCGAGATCGACGCAGTAGCCTTCGCGGATGCCGGACAGGCGGACGATCTCGGCAGCCGCAGCGGCGGCCGCAGTGTTGTCGCCGTAGGGCGTTCCGTTGCGCGGCGCGCGCTGCACGAGCGGATTTGGCGTGTTGCCACCGCCGAAGCAGTAGACTGTTCCGATGGTCGTGCTGACGAGGAGGCGTCCGTCGACGACAGCCAGTTCCAGGGCGTCCCCCTCCACGGTGTGTGACCATCGAATCTCCCGAGAAGCGGCATCGACGACCGCCACGCGAGGTCCACTCGAAGTGACGACGGCATTG
>CAZWGW010000816.1:0-3615 GCA_964633565.1 uncultured Planctomycetaceae bacterium | reverse complement strand
GTTCAGTCCCCGCAGCGTACCGCGAGCGCCAAGGATGGGTTGGGCGGACGGTTACCTTGTGTCCACGAGGTCCACGCAACCGGGCCCAACTCCGGTTGTGCGGCCCCGAGTTATGCTACACTCTGGTCAGCGCTCCGCTGGTCCAGCTTCTCGGGAATAATCAGAATGGACTGCGCCAGATCAAGGAAGACTGAGACCGAGACGGCGGCCACGTAAAAGAACAAGGGGGCAAGTCCCGCGGCGATCAGGAACATCCATGAAAACGACGCGACGGCAGTCGCATGAGGCAGCCACTCGCCGCCGATAATGAGCAGGATGAGCGCCGTTACCAACCCCAGAGTGCCTAGAATTGCTCCAACCCCGAACTGAACAGGAGCAAACCTGAGGCACACCTTTAAGAGGAACGCTGCGATCCCGATCCCTTCCTCGCCGGCCCGCACTTGTGTCGAGCAGTCGACGCTCAGCCAGCCGGGCCGGCAGAGGCTTGCTTCGCGGCAAGCACTCCGTCGGCCGCTGTCGTTGCGTTCAGCTTCGTCGGTCAGTCGTCATTCAGGATGGTTGCCGTGGCGACCGCATCGTTGATGGTTGCGCCCACGGCGCCAGAGAGTCGCACGGAGAAGGTCTCATCTGCTTCGCGCTTGCGGTCCCCCTTGATCGCGATGGGGATCGGGCGACTGGTCTGCCCCGGCTGAAAGGTCAATGTGCCACTGGTCGCGGTATAGTCCTTGGTGGCGAGCGCGGTGCTGCTGACGGTCTGGTAGTTCACGGTGACCGCGTCGCGGCTGATCCACGAGAGCGTCACCATCATGTCCAGGCGGCTTGCGCCTTTGTCCCCTTCCAGCACAGACGCATCCTGAATCTTCAGCGACGGCGGGAGGGGAGGGGCGGACGAGCCGATGTCAACGGCATCGAGGGTCGACACCAGCGCACCGGAGTTTCCGGGCCGAAAGTCGCGGATCGAGGTTCGTCCAGACGTGACGCGTTGCGGCTCGACGACGGGGTAACGGTTCTCATCCGTCGAGAAGGGATAGAGCCACGAGTTTTCGGCAGAGAACGAGACGCCCACAGCGGGATCAAGGGGCAGCAACCCAAAGTTCCATGCCCCGTACCGTCCGCTGATGATCGGGTCCGCGGAGTCGAAATAGTCGAAATTCACCAGATCGAGGAAGCCATCGTCCCGCAAGCGGCCCCGGATCAACTGCTGACTGACCACCTGATTGAGGACGTCCGCATCGGGACCGAAGAACTGGAAGTCGAACGACGTCGCGTGCACGCGGGTGATGAATGCCTCGTCGTAGCCGGAGCTCCACTCGTCGTTCCACTCATAGTAGGAGTAGTCGTGCAAATAGGTGACGCCATACAGCGTGAGCGACCACCAGTGTTCGTTCCCATCGGCGAAGACTGCGGCGAGGTCGGCGCCGATTGTCCCCGTGTACTGAGCGGGGCGGAACGTCGCGCTGATGCTGAGGGTGTCGGCCTCCTGGGCGGAAGCGGTGCACGGGGCCAGCGTGATTGCGAGCGCCAGGACGGCGAACAATTGGGAGAGTTTCAAATGTTTCATCGGATTGTTCCTTTCACTCGGTCTGCGATCGGATGCAATCAATTCCGCGGCGCGCAGCCCGAGCGCCGGGGTGATGCCTGGCCGGCGGGGGCTTGCTTCGCGGTAAGGACCGCGCCGGCCGCTGTGGCTGTGTTCAGTCGTCGTTCAGAATGGTGGCGGTGGCGACCCAATCAGCGATGGTTGCGCCCACGGGATTCGACAGCCGCACGGAGAAGGTCTCGTTCGGTTCGCGTTTGCCGTCCCCCTTGATCGCGATGGAAATCGTGCGGCTGGTCTGTCCGGGCTGGAAGGTCAATGTGCCGCTGGTCGCCGTATAGTCGCTCTTCGCGAGCGCGGTCCCGTCGGCGGTCCGGCAGTTCACGGTGACGACGCCGGTCGTGCTCCGGGAGAGCGTCACGGTCAAGTCCAGGCGGGTCGTGCCTTTGTTTCCTTCCGGCGCGGACGCATCCGTAATTCTCAGCGCCGGCGGCGTTGGTGGAGTTGGCGGCAGGGGCGACCAGACACCGTCGTTGAGCAGCACGGCGACTGCGTTCAGGCCCCAGTCCGCTGCCGCCACGTCGACGTGACCGTCTGCGTTGAAGTCGCCGACGACGACCGACATGATCGACCAACCGGCCCAGGGTTCGGTCGGCGGGGCGAAGGCTCCGTTTCCCTGGCTGAGGAGTAAGCTGAGATTCTCCGACGACCAGTACGCCGTCACAACATCCAGCTTGTCATCGCCATTGAAGTCGGCGACCGCCAACGAGTCTCCGAGGTAAGAGGCACTTTGGATTCCGGCGGCGAACGTCCCATCGCCTCGGCCGGGCAGCACCTGCACCCACCCGGACCAATATCCGGTGGTGATCAGGTCGGGTATGCCGTCACCCGTGAAGTCACCGACGGCCACTGCTTGAGGCAGAGGTCCGGTGAAGAAGTCGCTGTTGCCCAGGCCGGAGTAGCTGAGAGAGCCGTCCCCGTTGCCCATCAGCACACTGACGGTGTTGCGTCCCGCGTCGACTGTGACGACGTCGAGACGGCCGTCGGCGTTGAGGTCGGCAATTGTCATCCCGACGGGGGAATAACCATAGACATACTCATAATGCCCTGTCACAAAGCTCCCCTGTCCGTCACCCACCAGCACGTGGACGTAGGGATCGTCCCAGGCGGAGGTATCAATCGACAGATGGATCAGGTCCATGTTGCCGTCGTTGTTGAAGTCGCCAACCACGAGCGCGATCAGCGGGAACCAGGTGGAGTGATCGACGCGCGGCTGGAATGTGCCGTTACTTGTGCCCAACAGGATGCTGATGGAATTCAGTTCGCTATCAGTCGTGTTGTTGCCGGCGTTGGCCGTGGCGAGGTCGAGGTTGCCGTCGTTGTTGAAATCGCCGACGACCAGGGACACGGGGTTCGTGCCGGTGGCGAAGTTGTTCGCGGCGCCGAAGCCGCCCAGTCCGTCGCCGAGTAACACGCTGACGGTGTTGTCGTCGTTCGACGTGGCCAGATCGAGCCGGCCGTCGTTGTTGAAGTCGGCCGTCACAACGTCTTGAGGGCCTGTGCCGACGCCGTAGTGCTCGGGCCAATCGGACAATCCCTCCGCGCGGACCGCGCAAGCCATGGCCAGCGGCAGCACCGACAGCAGTAAGCCCCGGCGCCAGGTGTTGGTAATGAGGCTGCTCATACACGTACCCTTCCAAATTGGAACGCGGTCTGCGATACAATGGCGGGACATCGCACCCAGCGCGCAGACCGTGCGCCGGAGCAGTGCTTGGCCGGTGAGGGACTTGCTTGACGGTTAGGGCCTCACCGGCCGATTTGTTGATTTCGGGGTCGTCAAGACGCGGATGATCGAGCGCGTCTCTTTCCTCGCCGAGCGACAGTTTCAACGAGCGTCCAGATCCCCTTTTTGTGTGGATGCTGGATTGATCAGGTTCTCGAGTTCGCGGCGGAGGAGTTCGACTTCCACGAAGTCGGCCGAGGTCATGTCCGCCCATTCCGCGCCCGACGGTTGCTCGGGACACTTTTGCGCGGCCAGTTCGAGGGCTTGCTCCAACGATTTTCGCGCCTCTGCCACA
>CAZWGW010000815.1:2618-3627 GCA_964633565.1 uncultured Planctomycetaceae bacterium | reverse complement strand
CTTTGCCGCCCCGTTCAAACGCGGCCGTGATCTGCTCGAAGAACCGCCGCCGCGGATACATCGTCTGGCCGATGTCGTTCACCGGATAGTGGCCGTGCTCGCCGATGCTGAGCACGCCGGCCACCTGGACCCGGTCGGTGCCGAGCGTGATCGCCTCGTCGATCGTGGGCGTCAGGCGGAACCCGTACTTCCCGGCCATCGCGCGGCTGCGGTCGGATTCGCCGACCTGATCGACGTACATGGAGACCAGTTTGAGATCGGGCCCGGCGCCGCCGTCGTGCTGCCAGCCCTCCAGGATCTTGCCGACGAGGACGTCGGTGTGGCTCTTGGGGAACCAGACGGTGACGACGGCCGCCACTGGCAGTTTTTCGCGTTCCGCGGCCTGGAGATGCCGGCCGGCGTTGGCGAGGGGGAAGAGCGTCGTCGCGGCGGCCGCGGCGGTTGATTTGAGGAACTGGCGACGATCGGCAACGGGGATGGAACCGGTCTGCATGCGTCCTCCGTGGTGGGTCGGTGAGCAGGGTTGCCGCGATGGTACGACGATCGGATGAGGTCGGGAAGTTCGCCCAGGTTTCTCTAGCCCGACGCGTGAGTTTTGATGTTGCACTTCGTGCAATTGGGCGGGAAAAAATCATAACCCGAAGCGTAAGCGAGGAGATTGGACGACGACACGACTCAGCCCTTCGCTTACGCTTCGGGTTACGATCGCGAGCAGCCCGAGGCGATAGCGCAACATCAAAACTTGCGCTTTGCGTAATGTGAACTCGCTGTCGGGTGCACAGCCACCTGGTGAGAAATCCTGCGCTCCACCCGGACGAGCCGGGTGGGGACGAGGCAGGACGGCAGCGCCGACGGTAGTGCAGAATCCGGCCTTCCACTGACGCGAGGTCGGTGGGGGGCGATCCCCGGACATGCGTCTCGATGGTCGGTATCGTGTTCCGGCGAAGGAGGCTTGTCACGGGGGCCCCCCCCCCCCCCCCCCCCCCCCCCCCCCCACCCCCCCAAAGGG
>CAZWGW010000815.1:0-2608 GCA_964633565.1 uncultured Planctomycetaceae bacterium | reverse complement strand
ACGTGCCCCCTCACCCCCTGCCCCTCTCCCCCGCAACGGCACCGAAATGAGAACAGCGCCGATTGCGGGGGAGAGGGGAGAAGAAGTCCACTGACGCGAGGTCAGTGGGGATGCGATCCTTGGAATGCATCGGCAAACGGTGATGTGTCAGGTATGATTCATTGTCGAGCAGAATTTCGTGTGGCGGCTCTTCCACAATCGAGGGGCCGCTGCTGTTCATCAGTGATCGTGAGTACCTGCATGATGCGCGTCCGTCCTGAAACAGGCTGTTTCGGCCTCCGGCAGCTCCGGTGGCGCGGGCAGACGTGGACGGCTTTGACGATTTGTTTCTGCGTCGGGCTGGCGCGTGCTGAGACTCCGTCGACCGAGACGAAGCCGCTCACGTTCGAAGACGACGTGGCGCCGATTCTCAAGGCCCACTGCTGGAAGTGTCATGCCGGGGCGGAGCCGAAGGGGGGCCTGCGGCTGACCGGACCGGGCGAGATCCTGCGGGGGGGCAAATCGGGGCCGGCCATCCGGATCAAGGCCGCCGAATCGAGCCTGCTGTGGGAGAAGATCGCGTCGAACGAAATGCCGGCCGGGGGACCACCGCTGTCGGCCGAGGAAAAGGGGGTGCTGCGCACGTGGATCAACTCGGGGGCGGCCGGGGCCGAACCGCTGGAGGTCGACAGCGAACAGAGTTCAGCGGAGTCGATTGAGGGGGCGTCGGATTTCTGGTCGTTCCGGCCGCCGGTTCGTCCGCCGCTGCCTGCCGTGCGAGAAAGCACGCGCATCCGCAATCCGATCGACCGGTTTAGCGTCGCGCAGTTGGAGTCGCACGAATTGAATCTCTCACCGGAGGCGGACCGCGCAGTGCTCCTGCGACGAGCGTATTTCGATCTGCTGGGACTGCCCCCGACGCCGGAGGAGGTGCGGGAGTTCCTGGCGGAGACCGACCCGCTGGCGTACGAGCGGCTCATCGATCGGCTCCTGGCCAGCCCGCATTACGGGGAGCGCTGGGGGCGGCACTGGCTCGACCTGGCGGGGTATGCCGACTCGGCCGGCGTGCTGGCGGAGGACCGGCCGCTGCCGACGGCGTTCCGCTATCGCGACTATGTGATCCGGGCCTTCAATGACGACAAGCCGTACGACCGCTTTCTGCAGGAACAGATCGCCGGGGACGAAGTGAGCGACTACTGGACGGCCCACGACACGCTCGACCGGCTGCCAGACGATGTGGTCGAAGCCGTGACCGCGACGGGGTTTCTCCGCTGCGCTCCGGATTCGAGCCGTCCTGATTTCTCGACGATCAAGAATGCCGACGCGCAGTACTTCTATCCGACGATCAACGACACGCTGCAGATCGTGGCGTCGTCGACGCTGGGACTGACGGTGCAATGCGCCCGCTGCCACAGCCACAAGTACGATCCGATCCCGCAGACGGAGTTCTATCGTCTGCAGGCGGTCTTCATGTCCGCGCTGCGGCCGGCGCAGTGGGTCCCGCAGATGGACCGGCAGATCACGATCGCCACTGCCGCGCAGGAACGGGCCGCGACCGAGCAGAACGGCAAAGTCGACGCGGAGGTTGCGCGGCTCAAACAGGAAATGGCGGACCTGCGGAACCAGTTCAGGCAGCGGCTCTTTGACGAGCGCCTGGCGACGTTGCCCGAAGTGATTCGTGCCGACGTGCACAGCGCGGTGGACAAAGCGGCTGCGGACCGGAACGCCGTGGAGGCGTATCTGGCCGAGAAGTTTCAAACGCTGCTGCGGCCGGACGACGCCACGCTCGACAAGCTTCTCCCGGAGACGTACGCCGACTACCAGAAGAGTCTGGGCGAACACAACAGCGCCATTGCCGCACAGGAACGGCAGCGGGTCCATTTCGACCAGATCCGCGCGCTGTACGATCTGCCGGGTCCCGTGACGACGCCGGTGCTGCGCCGCGGCGATCCGCTGACGCCGGGACCGCCCGTCGAACCGGGTGTGATTTCGGCGCTAGTGACACCGCAGCCCTTCGACTGGTCGCCACCCGCGGCCGAGGCGAAGACCAGCGGACGACGGCTGGCCTTTGCACGCTGGCTGACGCAGCCCGACCATCCGCTGACGGCGCGGGTGCTGGTCAACCGGCTCTGGCTGCAGCACTTCGGCGAGGGGATCGTGTCGACTCCTGCGGACTTCGGCGCGATCGGTTCTGCTCCGAGTCATCCGCAGTTGCTGGACTGGCTGGCGCGTGAACTGGTCGAGAGCGGCTGGAGCATCAAGCACATCCAGCGCCTGATACTCACCTCGAGCACGTATCGGCAGCAGTCCCGGATTGATCCCGAGGCCCACGCCGCCGCGATCGAGCTCGACCCCGACAACCGCTGGCTGTGGCGGCAGCGACTGCGACGGCTGGAAGCGGAACCTGTGCGGGACGCGCTGCTGCAGGCCGCGGGCCAGCTTGATGCGAGTCAATTCGGACCGGCGATCCCGGTGGCGCGGCGGGCGGACGGCGAAGTGAACGTCGCGGATGGCGCGAACGGACGCCGCCGGTCGATCTACCTGCAGGTGCTCAGGTCCAATCCGTTGACGCTGCTGCACTCATTCGACCAGCCGGTCATGGAGACGAACTGCACCTGCCGCAGCCAGT
>CAZWGW010000814.1:0-3629 GCA_964633565.1 uncultured Planctomycetaceae bacterium | reverse complement strand
CGTGCCGCGGGAGCCGGAGATCGAGTTCGCGCCGTCGGTCAAGGCGGCGCTGTTTGTGCTGAATGATCCGCTGGTGCTGGGATGGCTCAAACCCGCAGAGGGAAACCGCGTGCAGGCGCTCACGGTGTTAAGCGATGCTGAAGTGGCTGACGAATTGTATCTCGCGGCGTTGTCCCGCAAGCCGACGGACCAGGAGCGGGCGGAGGTGCGCGAGACGCTGGCGAGTGCCGGCGATGATCGCGGGCGCGTCGTGGGTGATTTGTTGTGGGCGCTGCTGGCGTCGACGGAATTCTGTCTGAATCACTGAGCCATGAAAACGAAGGCGGTGTTCAAGATCCTGCGCGAACATCTTGAGCCTGTACTCACTCCATTGAAGTTCGGTCCCTTGAAAGACAGCACCGGCCAGAACCTTGCGTGGTCACGCCCCGCCGGTGGACGGAAGCATGAGACCGTCTGGTGTCAGATCGATAAATGGCCCTGGGATCAATGGATCGGTTCGAAGTTCACAGTCGAGTTTCAGCACGCGGGAACGCGCGATATCGGTGCCATGCGCGGCAAACGGGCGCGCATTGGAGACTTGCTGAATGCCCGGGAGAAGCGCGAGATCTCGGAATACCAGAACCGCGTGATCGCCCGGTGTCGTGTCCCATCGCCGGCAGAATTCCGGGCCTCGTACGCGATGGATGTTTCCGAAGACGATCCGGCGCTGGCCGTGTACCGTGAGGCCTGCACTCCTGTGAAGTATTCGGGGCGAAAGCACTATGATATCTGGCTGCGTATCATGGATGCGGACGATATCGTCCTCTGGGGCGAATACCTTGCTCGTTGGATCCCGGGCGCGTTGACCCGGTTTGCCGCATTGCAAGGCGAGGAATACCTGTGGTAATGCGATGCGGTATTCTCAAGTAACACTCCATCCTCTGTGTCGTTCATTAAGATGGTTACGATCAGCTTTCCCGATCAGCACACAGAACGACGAGCCCTCGCGTTTCTGCTGGGACGGTTCTCCGGTCATGTTCTCAAGTCTGGTGAACACATTGTTCCGGAAGCCGCGCTCGAAGCGCTGCAAGATGCGAATATCGCGTTCAACTTCAACGGCAAGACCACATACGACCAGTACGTAGCGATGCTTCGGAATCATCGTCACACCGCTCGTCAATGACAGTCCAGAATTGGAATGACACTACTCTGCCGCCCCTGGGAACACCAACTTTCACGCCGCCAGTGGCTCGGCGCGGCAGGGGGCGCGGCCGTCGGCGCGCTGGGCCTGGGGGGCCTGACCCACCCGCTGATCGCCGACGACCTGCGCGAGCGCGAGAAGCAGGTGCTGTTCATCTGGATCGACGGCGGGATGAGCCAGTATGAAAGTTGGGACCCCAAGCCGGCGACGCAGTTCGGCGGGCCGTTCCGCGTGATTTCGACGTCCCTGCCCGGAGTTCACGTCAGCGAACTGCTGCCGCGCACGGCGACGCTGATGCACAAGCTGGCCGTCGTGCGGAGCCTGTGTACGCAGGACAATTCGCACTCGGCCGGGGTGCCGCGGATTCAGCGCGGCGACCCGAAAGACCGCGGCGTGACATATCCGTATTTCGGCTCGACCGTGGCGAAGCTGCTGGGACCGTGCAAGAGCCAGTTGCCGGCGTACGTCTGGATCAAGCCGGGAAGCGGGGGCTTCATTCACGCCGACGCCGGGTTCCTCGGCCCGAAATACGGCGCGCTGGCGTTCGGCGATGGCAAGCCGCCGGAAAACCTGCTCAGGCCGGAGTCGATCAGCGCAGAAGAGGACGAACTGCGGAACCGGTTGCGTGAAGCAGCCAACCGCCGCTACGCCGCGGACCGCCGCACGCGGAACTCCGAAGCGAACACGTACGTCTATGACATGGCGCGAACGCTGATGCTGCGGCAGGACCTGTTCGACGCCACGCAGCTCGACCCGCGCGACGTGGAGCGATACGGCGCGCACGAGTTCGGCCGCCACATGCTGCAGGCGCGGCGGATGCTGGAGGCCGGCGTGCGGTTCGTCAAAGTCAATTCCTACGGCTGGGACACGCACGGCGACAACTTCAACGGGCACCTGAGCCTGATGCCGAAATTCGATCAGGCGTTCGCCGCGATGGTCGAGGACCTGGACGCGCGGGGGATGCTGGAAAATGTGCTCGTGATCGCGATGTCGGAGTTCGGCCGCACGCCGCGGATCAACGGACACGTGGGGCGCGACCACTGGCCGGAGGCGTGGTCGCTGGCGATGGCCGGCACGGGACTGCGCCGCGGCGTCGTGGTCGGCGAGACGAACGAACTCGGCACGTGGGTCACGTCGGAGGCGTACGACATCGGGCACCTGTTCCACACGTGGTTCCACGCGCTGGGGATCGACCCGGACCGCGTGCAGTTCGACAACGGCGGGCAGCCGCTGCCGATCGCGCACGAAGAAATGTCCGCCGTCCGGGAGGTGCTGGCATGAGCGACCGCGCGGCACTGAAAGAGCGCTATGAACCGAAGCCGCAAAGTGTGCTGAACGCCGCGCGGCAGTTGTGCAGCGCACGGTTTTCGCCTTGCGGACAGTTTCTGGTCGGCGGCGGCTTCGACGGCGTCGTCGACCGCTGGGACCTGAGTGGCGCGGAGCCGGTCCCGCTGCCGGCCGTTGCGCTGCACAGCGCCTGGGTCGATGGACTGGCAATTGTGCCGGGCGGGGAACTGGTGCTGACGGGAGATTCCTGGGGGAAGCTGGCGTGCTGGCCGTATGCGGAGGCGGCGCCAGATCCGCGGTGGGTCGTTGAGCACGCCCACGACGGCTGGCTGCGGCGGATTGCGCTGAGCAGCGACGGCACCCGCGCCGCGACCTGCGGGAGCGACCGCTGTGTCCGCGTGTGGTCCGTTGTGGACGGTGCCCTCATCACGGAATTGCGACACGATGTGGATGTGATGGCCGTCCGGTTTCACCCGACGGAAAACGCCGTCGTTGCGGGGGACGCGCGAGGCCGGGTCATTGCCTGGTCGCTGGAGAGTGGACAAGAGTTGCGACGATTCGATGCGGGCAAACTGTACGCCGAAAACCGGCTGCAGGACGTCGGCGGCGTCAGGTGCCTGGCGTTCCGCGACGATTGCGCATTGCTCGCGGTGGGAGGGACCGTCCCGACGACCGGCGGCAACGTGCAGGGGACGCCGACGATCTTGCTGTTCGACTGGCTCACCGGTGAGTCGCGCGGCATGCGGCAACTGGGGAAGGACTCCGACGTCTACGTCACCGACCTGGCGTTCCACGCGGATGGGTTCCTGATGGCGACGGTGAGCGGCAATCCGGGAACGGGGAAGCTGGCCTTTCTGCATCCGGACGATGAGCAGGCGTTCTTTGAGACCAACTCGCTCGGGAACTGCCACTCGCTGAGCCTGCACGCGGAGGGCCGGCGGCTGGCCGTCAATGCGACGAACAACAACAGCAACGGGAACGGCCGGAACGTCGACAAGGAGGGGAAATACCCGGGAAACTGGTCGCCGGTGCATCTGCTTGCGCTGCCCGAAGCCGTTTCAGTGCCCGCGTCGTCCTGACGGCGATTCACACCAGCCCGAAGCGCAAGCTAGGGAAGACATCAGGATGAACGTCCATTCCCTCGCTTGCGCTTCGGGCTGGT
>CAZWGW010000813.1:0-3633 GCA_964633565.1 uncultured Planctomycetaceae bacterium | reverse complement strand
GCGCGGTGATCGAATCCACACAGCAGAACACAGCAGAGAACACGCCGTGCCTGGATCGATATCGATCGGCAATTGGCTCGACGACAACGGTGGAATCCAGCCGATGGACCGCCTGTGCGGTGGCCATCACTTTGGGCCGTCCGAGGTCACATTCCAGCGAATAACCCTGAGTTGCGACGTTTGTTTCCTCGACGCGGTCGGGGTCGAACAGTCGCAAGGTCCGGGCGCCGATCGCCGCCAGCTGCAGCGCCACTTGCCGGCCGATGGCGCCGACGCCGATCACATCGATCGTCAGTTCCCGTAATCGCTCCTGCGGCACGATGTCCGCCTGTCGTTCAAACCGGTCCTGCATCTCGGTGCTCCTGTTGGGAAGGTTCAAGAAGATCGTTCGTGTGTCATAATGCCTCTCATCGCTGGTCGTCGGTGAGGGTTTCGTGGAAACGTTGCGACAGGATTCCCAGGTCATCCCGCGAGTCGACGATGCCCGGCTCCAACATCGGACCAGGCACAAGTTGCTCGTCCAGAAACCGCTGCTCCCAGTCGGCCCCCCACTTATGCGGCCGGACGTTGGCCATGAACTCGGCTTCCCACGCCGGCTGATCCGCACCGCCAAATGCCCGGCCCCAGTCGATCCGCACGGGCATGATCAACTGCGCTCCGGGACCGGCCCGGAACTGCAACCGCGCGTAAGTCCGGCCCTCTTTGGCCAGGATGAACATGATCGACCAGTCGCAGCGGCCGAACACCTGCACGAACGTCCGCTCGTCGACGCCGCTGGGCCACGGGCAGTCGCCCGGATGCGTGTGCAGCCAGATCCGGCCGAACTGCTCGGGCTTGCGCCCCTGATCCACCTGCTCGTCAAAGAACTCGGCGACCGCCGTGTCGTCGAATGACACGGAGACAGCGGAGCAGGCTTGCCGTACGAGCCGCACGTCCTGGACGTAGAGCAGGTCATCCGCCGACGTGATCCCGAATCCGCCGATCTCAGTCGGTCCGATGTCACGCAGGAACAGCAATTTCGCCCAGGCAGTCGGGGAGAACCGCAGCGGTTGCCCCATGCGCCGCTGCCGCTTCCGCCTCGGATGCCGCAGCAGGCGGCGGGGCTTCGGCCGGCAGGGGCATTCTACCGGCATCCACAGGTTGCGGGTTTTCCGGTTCTTCTTGAGGGTCAGCGCACTCGGCGCATCGTCCGTCTTCGTCTCGGCAGTCGACACAGAAGTCTCCTTGGCAGTCGGGACAGGATTTGAGGCAGAACGAACAATGGGGTTCGTCGCAGTCGTCACACGTCGCGATACAGTGCTGGCAGCAGCGCTCTTCACACCCGTCGCAATGGCTGCCGCAGTCCCAGCAGACGTTGTTGTGGCAGACGGGGCAGAAGCACTCGTCCTCTTCGTCCATCACCGTGCCGCAGTCGGCGCACAGGTTCCCGTCCCAGTGCGCCAGAGAGACATAGGGGCTGCCGGCGTTGTAGGTATTGAGCACCTGCGACACAGTCAGGAAGAAGTCGCACAGCCGGCACTGGTCCAGCGATCTTCTGATCGGCACCTTCCCGTCCCCCTCGCAGAGCGTGGTATTCCGGACGTGCGGATGGACGAGTTCGCTGTCGGATCTGGCGGGTCGGGGATCGACGGCCACAGCCCAATAGGGGGGCGAGAGCGTGAGCCGTTTCCATTCGAACCGGATGTCGAACGGCCCGAGGTCAATCTCCCCCAGGACGATCGGCTCGGTCCGGACCGTGATCGAGTTGGACTTCAGGCTGATCTCCACGTGCTCGAACTCGTCGTGGAGGGCGACCAGTTCGTCATAGACCTCGCGCAGCGTGGGGACGGATTCCGAGCGTCCCCGTTCCAGCGCGGTCAGGAGCGAATTGACCTCGGAGTGCAGCTCGACGGTGACCCGTTGCAGCTGCCGGTCCAGCTGCGCCGCGGCAAACCGCCAGCCGCGATACCCGGCGATCTCCCGCAAGTGACTGAGGCGCTGCAGCTCGGCCCAGGCCCGCTGGGGAGCGGCGGCCGTGCGCTGCAACATGGACCGGGACACGTACTGGTCTCGAATACGGGCTGCGGCACGGAGCAGAAGGCGAGGATGGTCCTTCATGGCTGCGGGATGCTGCAGAGTTGTCCATGCGAAACAGGGGCGTGGACCATTGCGATCCGCGCCCCTGAGGTGACATCCGAGTTCGCGACTGCGTGTCAGGCGACCGCCCCCTCGATCTTCGTGGGGGTGAAGCTGACACGGTCCCCCTCCTGAAGCAGGTAATCCGAGGCGGTTGGCTGGCGGTTGACGCGGATCAAATAATCCGCCGGCTTGCCGGATTCGATCATCCGGGCGAACAGCCGCTCGACCGTCGTCCCCGGCTCGATCTCGATGTGGTCGGCGAACCCGCCGCCGTCGTTGTTGATGTACAGGACCTTCATGCTGTGAGTGTTCCTTGGGTGGAGAGAATTGACATTCGACATGGCCCGCTGCGGAGCAGCGAGAGAAAACCCGCCGTTCAGTACGCCGGAATCGGCACCGCCGCTTCCCAACTCAAGTCAGCGTTGAATGCGTTGCTGCTTCCGTCGTCTGCGTCATACTGCGGCTCCTGCTCAACCTGCCCGCAGGTGAGCAGCACGAACCCCCGCAGGGCGATCTCCCGGACGGCTTCCCCCGTGGCGCGGGCCACGGCGCGGTTCAGGTCGCGTGAATGCATGGCAATGACTCCTTTCCGCGTGTCGCAGAGGGGCGCAATGAAACAGCGGCCCCCGACCATCGGAGGCCGCTGAGATCCTGCCTGCAGTCAGCCGGCTGCGGCTGGACTCACGAATCAGCAGCCGACTGCGATGGCAGCCAGTGCGCAAGTAGCCACTCGCGTTCCGCCGCCAGTGCCTGGCTGAGGCAGGCAAATGGCCCCAACCGAGGCCCGTCGACCGGAGACAGGTCGGCCGTCCAGCGGCCGTCCGCAGTCGGCTCGACGTGGCTGCCGCGCGTAATGGTCAGCCGGCCCAGCGCCGCGAGATCGATCACCTCGTCGTACAGACCCCGCAACTGCCCATCCGGCCCGACAATCAGTTCCAGCGTTCGGGGTGCGACGCTCATCGCTGGGGTCCGATGGCGGGACGGCCAGTGCGGCCTGCCACAGATGGGACAGGTGCAATTCCGAATGAGCTACCGCGTGGATCCACTCCGAACAGCGCTCCGGGCCCGTTTGCCTCCGGGTCGCGCGAGGGAAACAGCTTCGTGCTGTCGTCCAGCACGATGGCGACCGGGCAGTCGCCGGGCCCGGCATCCCACCCTTCAGCATTCAGTTCGGCGCGCGTCATCCGGCGGACCTCGCGGATCGTTCGGCCGACGAGTTCAGTCATGGGAATCCTCCTCTTGTTAAGTTGATGTGCGGCTTCGGGGCGAGTGCTGGTGCCAGAGTCTGACGTGGTGATTGGCCCGCTTGATCCTGATGGGGAGCGGTTCGAGTTGGGGGTGTGTCGCCACGCGCGAGAGGTCTTCTACGACAGGATTTGTAGACCGAAGCTCCGTTACGAGTTGTGCCGTACCTGTTGACCGGCAATCGCCGACGTCATCAACTCCTCCAGCCGGTTGGCCGCGAGGGGACCGCGCTGACGGCAGGTCTCGTCCCAGATGGCGGCAGCACAGGCG
>CAZWGW010000812.1:0-3636 GCA_964633565.1 uncultured Planctomycetaceae bacterium | reverse complement strand
GCGTCTCGTTGATCTCCTGCCGCCACAGCGGGTTGCCGGTCTGCTTGTCGAACGCCACGACGTACCATTGCGGCTGGGCGCGGAACTTGTGCTGCTGCTGGATGGCCGCCACGATCGCATTCGGGCAGACGACGATCGACACCGCCTCGAACTTGTTCGCCTCGCCGAGGTCGCTCGACCAGCGGATCGCGTCCGCGGGGAGCGCCTCGATCAGGTTGTTCGGCCGGCGGTCCTGACCCGTGGGCGACGAGGACTCGATCTGTTGGGCCAGCTTTGCCGCGTCAATGCAGGTCAGCTTGCCGTACAGGAAATTGACGAGCGCCACTGTGTCGCCGTCCCAGGCAGGGGGGACGCCGCCAAAGCAGAGCGTCCGCGGACCCTGGCCGTTCGTGAGGACCGTGAACGTCCCCTTGGTAGACACGTTCTCGGCGGCCGAATAGAGCACGCGTCCGCCCACGATCGGAAACTTGCCGACCAGCAGCCCGGCGAAACGGCCGTTGTTGTTCTTCGGCTGCCCCTGATCGAACGACGCCGCGAGGCACTGGCCGGTCTGCAGGTCGAACGGGGCGGGAGAGACCTGGTTGCCCCCGGCGAGCAGCAGCCGGTCGTCCTTGAGCGTCAGGTTCCCCTGGACGCTGACCCCTTTGCGGAGCGTCTCATTCAGGTGGCCGGACGAATTGTTCTGCCACACGATCTCGCCCGTCTCGGCATTCAGCGCGTACACGTACGTGCCGTCATAATCGATGATGCCTGCCGCGATGTACGCGACGCCGTCGTTCACCAGCACGCCACTGTTGACGGGCCACGTCGAAGCAATGTGCCCGAGCAGTGCGATGTGCCGCTCGACCGTGGCCGCGCGGAACCGCCACAGTTCGCGGCCGCTGGCAGCTTCCAGACAGTACGCGTGTCCGTCGCCGCCGCCGATGTAGGCGCGGCCGTTGCTGATGGTCGGTGGATACTTGATCGGACTGGAAGTGGCGAATGTCCAGGCGACTTCGCCCGAATCGGCGCGGAAGGCGCGCACGACGCCGTCATCACCCGCAGTGAAGATCAGGCCGCCGGCAGCCGTTGGTGCCGTCGGCGCAGCGCGCTGCTCCGGACGGAACTGCCAGCGCTGCTGCACCGCTCCAGGAACTGGTACAGACGTGCTGGAGCTGCGGTCGTTGTCGCCGCGGAACGTCGACCAGTCCCCGACTGCGATGGGGAAGTCCGCCACAGGCGAGTCCGCATCGGCCGAGCGGGTCAGACGCTCTTCAACAGTGGCCGTGCGGTCAAACTGGAAGTCGCCGGCGGAACACTTGGCCAGCGCGCCAATCAGCGACAGGTTGCAATCGCACTGCCAGGGGCCCAGATACAACAGGCCATTGGCCGGCAACGCGCCGTCGTTGCAGGCAGGCCGCGCGGCGCCGTCGATCAGCACCTGCTTCGACTCGCGGTCGAAGCGCAGCGTCCCTTCGCCGCGGACGAAGAACGAGTCGGAGCAGGCCGTCAGCCGCGTGCAGGCGGTCTTGCGGAACTTGAGGTCTTCGACCACTTCCCCCGAGATCGGGTCCAGTGCCACGTGCGTCCCCTGCGGCCCGACCCCGAGGATCACCTTGCCGTCGACGTAAATCGCGTTGGGGTTATTCGTGACCTTGGGTTTCTTCCACAACAGGTAGCCGTCGGCCGTGGAAATCGCCACGACGTTCTGCTGCGTCTGCCCCTGGATGATCATCGCGTCGGGGGTGTACAGCGTCATGCAGGCGCTGCGGAACCCGGGCGTCGACGTCAGCCCCTTGCCCGGCTCTTCGATCAGGTCGAGCACCGCCCGGTCGCTGTTCGTCCAGAGGATCTTTCCGGTCGCGAGGTCCAGGCAGCGAAGGTGCTGTTCGGGGCAGTAGATGCCGATCCGGTCCGCTCCCATCGACAGCGCGCGGGAGTCGATCGGCTTCTCCTCCTCGGTGTGCTTCCACAGCAGTTCGCGTTTCTCGATGTCGTACGCCGCGAGGACATTGCCGAACCCCCACGGCACGCGCGGCTGTTCGTAATAGCCCCGGCTCAGGTCGGCCCAGCTCCAGCCACCGAACTCCCGGTCCCCCTTCGTGATCTCGGCCGGGGCGTCCTTCCTGCCGGCGAGGACGTACAGGACGCCGTCGCGGAGGACCATCCATTTCCAGTCGCCGGGCACGCCCGGGATGCGGATTTCGCCCCGCTCCGCGCCGGTCTGCGGATCGAGCAGGAGCGCGCGGTTGCCGTCGATCATGTAGAACGCGTCGTCGGTCGCGATGAAAGCCGAGCGGTGGACGAGGTAGCCCTCCGGCAGCTTGTGTTCCCAGAGCACCGTCCCGTTGTAGCCGTTGCGGGCGATGAGCTTGGTCATCTGGTCCCATTCGCGGCGGTGGTGGGCGATGTGGCCGATCGCGAGGAACGTGCGGCCGCCGGCGGCCGTCGTGATTGAGGGCATCGCAATGTAGAACGGCTCCTGCAGGTACTGCGTCATGTAGGGGAACTTGATGATCGCGTCCTCGGAGACCGGGTTGTTGTCGGGACCGTGCTCCCAGTGGGACCACTCGCCGACACCGGCGAGCGGCGGCCTGGCGAAGCGGACCCACTGCTGACTTTCGATCGTCAGCGGCGCGACGGCCTCCGCTCCTCCGAGTGCTTCTGACGCGGCGCGGGTGAGGGCCGGCAGTTCGTCGCTCGCAACCAGGGCTGTGCCGCGGGGCCGCAGCACTCGCAGGATTTCGCCCACCGATGGTCCCGTCGTCGCGCGCCACTGCGGCACGATGAGCACGTCGATGATGTTCTCCGCGTAGGGGAGACGGTCGAGCGATCCGTGCTCGACGGCGAGACGGTCAATGCCGAAGCCGGCGGCGTTTGCCTTGCTGCGGATTGCACTGACCGCGGCGGCGTCGCTGCAGCGAACATGAACCAGCAACTCGCTGGCGGCGGCGAGCGCCACGGGGAGGCCGCCGGCATCGTCGTCGACGATTACGGCGCAGACGCCGCGCTGCTGGCCGCCGGCTTCGACGAGGCGCGAGGCGACGAGGTCAACGTCGGCGGCGCGGGCTGTTGATGCTGCGAACGTGAACACGATCGCGATGGGGGCGAATGCAGTCAGTGCATTACGAATCGAGCAGGAGGGGAACATGGGTGACTCCCTGAAGAAGTGCTCGCGGGACGATCCAGGTCTTCAGGTCGCTCGCCGTCGGAACACAGTCCAGACGATCAGAACCAGACCCAGCGCGCCGATCGCGATGCCAAATGTCGAATAGCTCCCTTCGCCGCCGGTGGACACATTAACGGCGGCATGTTTCTCCGGGTTGGCCGGCGGTGTTGCGTTGCCGGATGGCGGCAATTTGACAGGCACCAGCCGCGCCGGGCCGGTCGCCTGGTTCATGGCGGCGATCGTGGCCGCATCCGGCGTGCTGAGTTCGATCACAGCGTCATCAAGCGCCACGGTCCAGACCAGCGGCAGGTCGACGCCGATGCTCGGCAGCGGCTTCGAGCAGGCGCATTCGGCAAGGACCTGTTTGACCAGTTCGTCCACGCGGTCAGGCGTGATCTCTTCTCCAATCAGGGGCGGATTCATGAGCTTGCCGCGGGCGAAGACCACCCCGACCCAGTTCGGTCCCTCCGGGCGCAGTCCGGCGAAGC
>CAZWGW010000811.1:0-3639 GCA_964633565.1 uncultured Planctomycetaceae bacterium | reverse complement strand
CGAAGTGATATTGGATTTGCGATTGGATTCTGGATTGGAGCGCGACGGGTGGCTGGGGTCGAACTGCCGTGCCAAGGCGTTTTCTACAAGTTCGACGTCTCCGGCAGATCGCCCCCAGGCGCGGGGGAACGGGGCCGCGGTAGCGCGGCTATGTAGTCCGGGCACTCCGTGACCGGGACCTTGGCGCTGGGGAACGGGAACGCTGGAGAACGGGGGCGCGGGAGTGGCGGCAATCTAGTCCGGGCACTCCGTGACCGGAGCATCGCGCAGGCGGCTCGCGTGCGCTGACAAGGTGACCAACACCGTACAGGGGGGCGTGGATCTTGCCGCACTGCCGGTGGAGAGTTGGAGAGCAAAGTCTGCACTCAGGGCCGCGGCCGCTTCTTCGGGTCGCGGTGGTCGGGCGGGGCGGCCAGCGTAAACAGCACCACTTCTTCGCCGGTCAGCGTGCTGATGTCGTGGTGCAGGCTGAGCACCTTGACACCGGCAATCTCCTCCACCATTGCCTCCATCTTCGGCCGGGCCGTTTCAATCAGATGGGTCCGCACCTGTTTAAGCAGGTCGCGGCCTTTCTCCGCCGGCTGGGTCCTGACGAGTTGCTGTTCTGCGGCCGTGAGCACCCCCTGCAGGCGGACCACCAGGAGGTCGCCGAGCAGATGGGTATGGATGTCCTTCGGCCCGCGCCCCATGTATTCCTGCTCGAATTGCGCGATCCCTTCGCAAATCGCCGCTTCAATTTCCCCTTGTGTTTTCATCGTGACCTCCCAGGTGTCGCGCCGCCCGCAGGCCCCGGCGGCGACTTCCATCGGCATGTCGCGGTGGCCCTGCGCCGGCCGAAGCGCGGCGGTCGCGGGTGGTCAGCGTACCATCCGCACCTGGGCCGTGCCATTGACTCTTCACCGCGCCGTGCTATTGTACAGATGTCAGCGAAGTTACGGCGCGAGGCCGCCGGCTTCGAGGAATGTTGAATTCCGTGTTGTCGGAAAACTAAATCAGCGGCAGCCCGGCCGTGCCGGGAGGCCGAGTGCAGAGTCAGCCGACGTGGTCCGTTCACCGCAAACGGTGAGCAGGCCACGTCGGCTTTTGTTTTGGCGGCGGCGCGGTCGACGATTCGACCCCTGTCCGCACAAGGAGGGAATGACATGGAAAACACCCGTCTGCTCATTGTGGCCATGGCCGAACAGTGTCGCGCACTGGCCCGGGAATCGACGCGCTTCGAGCGCGAGTTGCCGCACGCGCTGCACCCCAGACATCTGCTGTGGATGTGCGATTGCATCACGGAGCACGCGGCGGACTGGCCCATTACGAAACTGCACCGCTGGATCGGCTTCGTGCAGTGCGGCATGCTGGCCAATCACATGCTCGACCTGGCAGGTGTGAAGGCGATGTTTGACGAAGCGAAGCGCGCCCACGGGGGCGGCGACGAAGACCAGGACCTGCTGGACCACCTCGATCCCGGCAGTTCCTTCACGCTGGACATCGGCGGGCAGGGATAACGTTGTGCTGAACGCCCCTTGCAGCGCGACGCGCGTCATTGCGACGTGGAGTCGCCCACTGCCGTCCGAGTTGCGGGATGCGCGCTGCAACGTTCGCACCAGCGGGGCTCGAGTCGTTTACGGGGACTTTCGACTTTCATTGAGAAGGAGTGCTGAAAATGAACAACATCGATGTCACAGACGCGAGTCGCGAATATGCCGCCGCGTATGCCGCGCAGTACACCGCACGCGACTTGCTGTTGGCGCTCCGGCTTTACAGGCAACTGCTGCGATCCCACCCGGGCACCAGGGAGTCCGATTACTCTCGCATGCAGGTCCAGAATATCGTCAGGGCGGTCGTTCCCGGTCAGGAGTTGCTGGAAGCCGAGCTGGATCTGGCGCAGGCACGCCTCAGCGCCGTCTGCTGAGCGGTGGCAAGGAGTACGTGCATGACAACAGCCGCGCCAGACACGACGAAATCGGGCATTGCCCAGCCGATCGAACCGTCGGCACCGCTGCCGCCGGTCAATCAACTCGTGCAGAGACTCTCCGCCGAAGTGGACACTGCCGAACAGCGCGTGCTCTCGCTCCAAACGGAAGCGGAAAACACGTACTTTGGCCAGGGTCACCGGTTGATGCGATTTGTTACCACGGCGGATCGCATCCATGTAATCCTCTTGTCGCGCCTGCAGGCGTTCATGAGTATGAGCGTCTTCAGCGACGTCCAACAAAGCGTCAGCCTGGATTCACCGCGACCCGACAGTCGCGACTATCACAGCAGAACGACAACTCTCGCCGTGCCGTGTTCCGACAAACGCCCGACGTCAATGGAGTTTTCATTCCGTGTGGGCCATGACGGCCCGCTGCAAAACCTGGTCCTGGATTATCGGCTGGCGATTCTTCCCATGTTCATCAAGTTCAATGGCCATGACCAGCTCGTGGTCCCGATCGACGAACTGCGCGAGGAACCCCTCTCGGAGTGGATTGACGACAAACTGGTCGGTTTCACAAAGACCTATTTCGAAGTGTACTTCAACGATCAATACCAGAAACAGAGCCTGGAGACCGACGTGGTGCTGAACGTCCGCTTTCCCAGAGCAATGGCGGTCGGCACTCGAGAATTCCAGACACGCACCTATCACTTCTACACTGCGGAGTCGTCGCGGCAATTCGAACAGGATCCATCCCGGTACGTCCAGACGGTCGGAACGTGAGCCAGGCGAAATACCACGGAAACCAGGGAGGTTCGGCATGAATACCATTGACACGATGTACCTGCACGTCGCGAAGGTCCGGACGTTCGCGGGCGGGCAGCCGCTGACCAACGCCACGGGGTTCTTTTTCCTGCACGACGAATTTCTGTATTTCCTCACCTCACGGCATGTGGTGCTCAACGAGGCGGGGGGGCATCGTCCCGATCGCCTGCAGTTATCGCTGCACTCCGACGCCGCCGACCTGCAACAGCGCCGCGACTTGTCGATTCCGTTGTACGTGGACGGAGTGCCGCAATGGTTTGAGCATCCGCAGTACGGCGGCGGTGCGGACGTGGCGGCGGTTGCAATCAACGACCCGCACGTGCTCAGCAGCCATTCCGTGTTTGCATTCCGCGACGAGGACATCTGGAGCATGGACACGACCATGCCCCTGGGGCAGGACGTGCTGATCCTCGGTTTCCCGCTGGGATTCCACGACACGTTGCACAACCTGCCGATCGTGCGACGCGCGACGATCGCCAGTTCCTTCCCGCATCCGTTCAAGGGTGAGCCGTACTTTCTGACCGATGCCCGCCTGCACCGCGGCATGAGCGGTTCGCCCGTGATTGTGCGAGTCGCGGGGCGGACGGAGTACGTCGGCCCGCGTGCAGCGGAATGGAAGCTGATCGGCGTCCACTCGTCGGCGCTGGATGTTTCCGATCGGGACCCCGATCAGGACGAGCGGCTCGCCCTGAATACGACCTGGTACGCGTCGCTGATCCCCGAGATGCTCCCCGTGCATTCCGGACTGAGCGTCGGCAATTGTCGAACGGCGGGCTGCAGACAATAATCAATCGTTTCGGCTCACTCGACGATCGACAGACAGAGGGTGCACGACGCGATGAAGGCCGGCGAACCGGACGGGTTGATTCCACATAGCGACATTCCCGAAACGCCCGTGGGCCGCTGGG
>CAZWGW010000810.1:0-3640 GCA_964633565.1 uncultured Planctomycetaceae bacterium | reverse complement strand
GTTTGCGCGACGTATCCCGCCTCCGTCTCGACCAGTTTTGTGCGATAGACCTTCCCCCGCGAGTAGCCGCAGACGAACGCATCATGCGCCCACAGATCCGGACCGAAAACGCTGCTCCCTGCTCCCTGTTCTCCGCTCCCGTTGAACGTCAGCCCGCACGTCGACTCGTGCTGCGGCGCATAGTCGAAGACGCTCGGCTCGTCGATCACATTCGGCAGCCGCTTCGGATGCCGCGGCGGAAAGCCGTAGTGCCGGCCCGGCTGGATGTGCAGCAGTTCGTCGAACGGGTTGCCGTTCGCCAGCCACGTCGCCCCCTCCTGTTCGCTGCAGAACAGATCGCCGCGCGAGTTGAACGCCATCGACACCGGGAACCGCGTCCCCGTGCAGAACGTCTCCCGGGTCCTGAAGTCGGGCGAGACCTTCTGGATTGTTCCGCGCTCACTGGCAATGTCGTAATGCGACACACCCGTCTGCGGGTCGATCAGGTAGGCGTTGGCGTAGTCGCTGGTGCCCAGCGCGAAGTAGAGCGAGCCGTCGCGATCGACAGCAAGGCCCACGGCGTCGACACCGCCGCTGAAGTTCTGCGGGGGCGCCCAACCGCTGGCGAGGATCTCCTCCCGGTCGCCGCGCCCATCGCCGTCGCTGTCCGACAGCCGCGTGATCTTCCCCTTCTGGCTGACGACAATCCCGTTGTCGGTGACGACCATCCCCAGCGGCATCAGGATCCGCGGCTCGTCCCACCAGGTCCCGCTCTGGTCTTCAAGGCCGTCGCCGTTCGTATCCGTGAGGACCGAGATTCGCCCGTTATAGCCCAGCAAAATCAGTCGCCCGGCCGCGTCATAATGCAGGTCGTTGACATTCGTGAGTTCGACCGGCAGCCGCTGCACGACAAAGCCCGGCGCGAGGAACTGCACTTCCGGCAACTCGCCCGCCTGGAGAAACGCTGCAACGGCGTCCGCATCCCCCGCATTGAGCAGCGGAGCATACTTCGCCGCCAGGTACTGTTCGACGGACTGCAGTTCCGCGTCGGTCAGCACGCGGTCGAACAGCAACACCTCGGCGATGTCCCCCTCCAGGTAGCCGCTGTTGGCGGCGGGTTCGGGCGTGTTGCTGTAAAAACGCGCTCCCAGGGTCAGCCCGTCGATGCTGATCGGCTCGGGCTGTCGGGAACGCGTCCCTTCCGGCTTGCCGTCGATTGCCAGTTGCACACCTCTGGCTCCCGCCGCGGCCGACACGCGCACGACGTGAAACGTGCCGAACGGGTATTCGGACTGCATCACGTCGATCGCACCACCAAACCCGCGCCCTTCGGGACTAAACGTCGCGAAGCTCGGCGAAGACAGGCCGCCGAGATCGAGCGTGAACCCCGAGGTGTAGTCGTTCTGCCCCAGCGCATGTCCGGCGAGGAACGCCCGGAAATAACCGCGGTTTGAACGGGGCGCGGTGACCAGGAATGCCGTGAACGCGTCGACCGACGTGCCGACGCCGTCGCGGGTGAGACAGTCGTCTTCGCCGTCGAACCGCACGACGGCCAGCCGTCCGCCGGTGGCCGTGAGCGATTCGTCATATCGCGGTTGCGAATCGACGAACCGCTGAATCAGGTGCCGCCCGCGGCCGCTGCCGTCAAACCATGTCGCGATTCGTCCCGTGTCCTCCAGCGGCCGCTGGCCGTGCTGGCGATGTGCTTCAATTTGGACGCTGGCGTCGAGCCAGAGGGCCAGGCCGTCCGGGACCGGGAGCCGCGGATCGGTCCACGGTTCGGCCGCGCGGGCGTAGAAGACCAGCAGTGACCAGCCGACGACACACTGGGCGCCCAATCGAACCGATCGATTCAAATGGTTCATTATTGTTTCGTCGCAGGGACTGGCTGGAGATTCTCGAGCTTCTGGACCCACTCGTTGAAGTGGGGACACTTTCCGCGCAAGGCATCGATTCCGATCGACGCGGCAATCTGTGGGCCGAACACCGGCTTCCTCGCTGTGTAGTCGGGAAAGGCCCTGATGATACGCTTCGAGGGCGCCGTCTCGCGACCATCGTCGATCAATTCGGGCGATTCAACAGCATCGGCGATGACTTGCAACTCCTCAATCTGCCGCCCGTGATGAGGATAGACGACAGAAAACTGGCTGGGGTCGCTGAACAGCAAGGACTCGAATTCGTGCAATTGCAAGTACGGTACGAACCTGCGATCACCGATGTCCTGGGCAAACGCCTCCTCAAGTGTGCGCACGCGATCGAGGGGACGTCTTTTGTGCTTCGCCGCCTCTCGTGCTCCCGGAAAACCCTTCGGCAGTGCGTACAGGTCGAGCATCGTCGTGAAGCAAGCATCAGGGGACTTGTCGCCGGTGACGCGAAGGACGTGGCGACGAATCGGAGCGTATCGGGTCGCTCCGCCGCGAGTTCCACGGCGTCGAGAGTTCTCGATCAGGATCGGAGAGTTCAGGTACACTTCGAACTGCGCGAGGTGCGGCCTGAGTACCGTGTCGGCGAACGTCTGCTCCGTCTGGCCCTCGACCAGCACGTACAGCCGAACCATCAGTGCGGCCCCCCTCCGATGACATTTTTCTCCCACAATTGTCCGAGGGAGTAGTCCTCCAGCCAGTCGCGCAACTCCGCCTCGGACAGCCTGCGAAACGTCGACTCACGCTCCTTGCGGTCGACCACGATCACGTCCCTCGGTTCGAACTGGTCGACCAATGTCGATGATTGCGTAGCGACGATAACCTGACTGCTATGCGAAACACCCTTGAGCAGCGCCGCGATAGTATTCAACGCGAACGGATGCAGTCCCAACTCAGGCTCGTCAATGACGATCAATGAGGGCAGTTCTTCCTCGGGGTGCAATAACAATGTAATCAACGCCATCGCGCGTAACGTGCCGTCGGAGAGTTGGTGTGGGCCGAAAAGCGTGTCGGAATTCGTCTCGCGCCAGTTGAGAAGCAGGTGATCTCGTTCCGGCGCGATTGGAGTCAGGTCGAAGTCGTCGAAGAATGGCGCGACTTGCCGAATGGTGTGCACAATTCGGCTGTAAACAGGCGGTCGTGCCTCCTGATATCGGCGCAATACGGCCGCCAGGTTGCCGGCATCGTCCTTCAAGAATTGATTGTCGTGAATGTAACCGGACATCCGAATACGTGCTGTTCGCGAGGTATCATGAAATTGGAACACGCGGCAAGAATCCAGCCATTTCGAGACCTCGTCGGCGAACGCAATGCCTGCGCTGGCAGCACCTCGCAACCCAGATCGCCCCCAGCCAGAACCAGGGGACGAGACGTCGCTGATAACTTGTCCTTTCGTACTCGCGGGCGTGATTTCACCGACGTGTTCCGACGCGAAGTACAGTGCATCCGGCGGGCTGAAGCCGAGAATCGCAGTATACGTCATCGCATGAACGACCAGTTCGTCAAGATCGAGATCGGCCGGAAGTACATTCCAGGTGAGCCACCATGCCAGTGCCGTTGTAGTCTTTGGGCCGCCATACAGTACGGACGAAGGTCGTCCAAGTGGTTCGACGCACTGCGATAATTGTTTGGAAGCCAGGCCACCAAGCAATCGGAAGAATGCCAAGAGATTCGATTTTCCAGCCCCGTTCGCGCCAATTAACACATTGGCATTGTGCAAATCGATTGATGCATCGCGA
>CAZWGW010000809.1:0-3653 GCA_964633565.1 uncultured Planctomycetaceae bacterium | reverse complement strand
GCCACAAGACACAGCAGTTGCAGCACGTGGTTCTGCAGCACGTCCCGCAGCGCGCCGGCCTTGTCGTAGTACCCGCCGCGACCGCGCTCCAGGCCCTGGGTTTCGGCCACCGTGATCTGGACGTGGTCCACGTGCGTCCGCGTCAGGAGCGGCTCGAAGATCGAATTGCCGAAGCGGAACAGCAGGATGTTCTGCACCGTCTCCTTGCCGAGGTAGTGATCGATGCGGTAGATCTGTTGTTCGTTCAGCCGCCGATCCAGAGCGGCGCTCAGTTTCTGTGCCGACTCGAGGTCCTCTCCGAACGGTTTTTCGACGACGACCCGCAGGCGGTCCCGATACGGCCTGTGCGGCAGCATGCCGGCCGCCGCCAGTCCTTCGACGGACGGCAGGAACAGATCCGGGGACGTGGCCAGATAGACGACGCGGTGTCCGGAGAGCCCCGCTTTGTGTTCACGTTTTTCGTCAGCCTGCCGGAAGTGGGTGAAGTCGGACGGCTGCTCCAGGTCCAGTTGCTCGTAGCCCAGGCGGCCGGCAAATTTCTCCCAGTTCGCGCCGTCGACGTCTTTTGTCCGGCTGTATTCCTGGATGGCCTCGCGCAGCTCGTTTCGAAACTGCTCATCGGTCTTTTCGCGGCGTGCGACACCGATGATCAGCGACCGCTCGGAGAGAAAGCCGTTCTTCGTCAGTTGGAACAGCGCCGGGACCAGCTTGCGCTTGGTGAGGTCGCCCGAGGCGCCGAAGATCAGCAGCGTGACGTCTTCGACCGGTGTCGCCGCCGCTCCGTGGAGTGCTGTCTGCGTTGCCATAGGTCCGTGCTCTCTCAACTGCCGTAGCCGCGTTCGCCCGCCATGTTGCCGCTGTGCTCGCGCCGTCGCGAACGCGCGATGCACAGGCCGAGCATTCGGGCGTCGAGGGCGACTGTTACCACCCGCATTCTAGGCGAATTCGACTGCGGATGCGCTCCGCCGGAGCGGAGGGGGTGCGTCGGAAAAATCCATCGCATGCGGCCACGCCGGAGGGTCGGCGTGACCGGTGTCGTCCCAGCCAGACGGTCCGAACAGCGCGTCGCAGCCGGCCACGTCGAGGAACGCATCATCCAGCGGGAGCGCCTCGACGAGCGGCGTGTAACGGTGAAAAGTCGCGCGAATCTGGTCGGCGATCTCTGCGTAGTGACTCATCCGGGGCCGCAGGACGATTGCCTGGGGACACAAACCGAGCGCGGTGGCGGCCGGCATGGCCGCTGTAGACGCCGAATCTGCGGGCCGCGTAATTCGCCGCGACGATGCCGCGCCCTTCCGGCGTGTCGCCCACGATCACGGGCCGGCCGACCTGATCCGGCCGGTCGCGTTCCTTGCGGCGTCCCTTTCGACGTGGAGGATCGGCCGTCGGTGTGTATCTGCGCTCGCCCCTCCCGGGAGTTTGAGAGTGGCGGCGCAAGTGCTGAATTCTCCGCTGGTTGGGGTCATTCTCACATTCTGCGTGTACAATCGCCCCTGGCGCGCAGTTGTCACCTTATGGATTCCACGATGACGGACGAGGGAACCGATTCACTCGACGAATTGCTGGAACGGATCCGCGGGGACGACGCGGAGGCCGTCGCGTTGGTCTTTGCGCACTACCGCGACCGCCTGAAACGCATGGTGCGGCTGCGGCTTGATCGCCGGCTGCAGGGACGAGTCGACCCTTCCGACGTGTTGCAGGAAGCATATCTTGACGCCGCCTCCCGCGCGGCCGAGTATGCGGCCAAACCGGAGATGCCGTTCTTCCTGTGGCTCCGGATGGTGACCGGTCAGCGGTTGCTGGAGATCCACCGCCGGCACCTGCAGACGAAGATGCGAGATGCCGGGCAGGAAGTCTCCCTCTATGGCGGCGCGCTGCCGCACGCGAATTCGATGTCCCTGGCCGCGCAACTGCTCGGGCGGCTGACGACCGCGAGCGCGGCCGCGATGCGGGCGGAGATGCAGGTCCGGCTGCAGGAAGTGCTGAATGCGATGGACCCCATTGATCGCGAGGTCCTGGCGCTGCGGCACTTTGAGGAATTGAGCAACGGCGAGGTGGCCACCGTCCTCGAACTGTCGAAGGCGGCGGCCAGCAATCGGTACATCCGCGCGTTGAAAAGACTCAAGGACGACCTGTCCCAGATCCCCGGATTCTTTGACTGATCAAGCCGCTGACAACTCGTGTGGGCATGGCAGCGAGCCCGACAGGAAGTGACGCGATGCCCGAATCAGGTGCGGAACGCAATGTGGTCGAAGTGCTCGCCGAGGAATTCGTCGAGCGCTACCGCACCGGCGAGCGGCCGCCGCTCAGCGAATACACGCTGCGCTACCCGGAACATGCGGAGGAGATTGAGGACCTCTTCCCCGCGCTGCTGATGATGGAGAACCTCAAGCCGGCGGAAGAAGACGAGAAGGAGCCGGCGAAGGCGGAGCCGGCGCTGAAACAGATCGGCGACTACCGCATTTTGGGGGAGGTGGGCCGGGGGGGCATGGGCATCGTGTATGAGGCCGAGCAGCTCTCGCTGGGCCGGCGCGTGGCGGTCAAGGTGCTGCCGCAGCAGATGCTGCTCGACCAGAAACACAAGCGGCGTTTTGAGCGCGAGGCGAAGGCGGCCGCCCGGCTGCATCATACGAACATCGTGCCGGTGTTCGGCGTCGGCGAGCAGGACGGCATGCATTACTACGTGATGCAGTTCATCCAGGGGCTCGGGCTCGACGAGGTTCTCGAAGAGCTGCGGCGGATGAGGGTGAGTTCGCAGGCCGGGAACACGGCGACGCAGGGTGCATTGTCCGTCGGCCGACGCAGCGACGCCTTTTCCGCGGCGCGGGTCGCGCGATCGCTCATGTCGGGAGAGTTCGCGCGGACGATCCTGACGAACGAAGAGACCGACGGCATCGCGCCCGTGCGCCTGGGGAGCACTGTCGGCTTCGATCGCAACGGCGGCAACGCTCGTCTGGATGTCCGGCAGTCCGGGGTGGGGGTCCTGGAAAAGACGCTGGAATCATCCGGCCTGGGTGATACGCACACGGGGAGAAAATCTGATTCGCTGTCGGGGTCGCTGTCACTCTCCGGGTCGCTGACGTTGTCCGGCCAGAGTGAAAGTTCGATTTCGACGTCGGCCGTGCGGGCCCGCCGCAAGCAGACGTTCTTTACCAGCGTGGCCAACATGGGCCTTCAGGTCGCCTCGGCGCTGCAGTACGCGCACGAGCAGGGAGTGACGCATCGCGACATCAAGCCGAGCAACCTGCTGCTCGACATGCAGGGAACGGTGTGGGTGACCGACTTCGGCCTTGCCAAGGCGAGCGATCAGCAGGACATCACGCACACCGGGGACATCCTCGGCACACTGCGGTACATGCCGCCGGAGGCGTTCGAAGGCAAATCGGATGCGCGCGGCGATCAGTATTCACTCGGTCTGACGTTGTACGAACTGTTGGCGCAGAAGCCGGCCTTCGATGAACGGGACCGGCACAAGCTGATCAAGCTGGTAACGACGACCGAGCCGACGCGGATCGAAAAACTCAATCGCGATGTGCCTCGCGATCTGGCGACAATCGTGCACAAGGCGATCGACCGCGATCCGGTGCATCGCTACGCCTCGGCGGGGGAGTTGGCGGCGGACCTGGAGCGGTTTATCGAAGAGGAGCCGATCA
>CAZWGW010000808.1:1641-3661 GCA_964633565.1 uncultured Planctomycetaceae bacterium | reverse complement strand
TCGCAGGAAAGCAGGCTGAGCGGAGAGACCACGGTCCTCGTGGCGCCCGTGTCCAGCGCGAGCCGCACGATTACGCGGCCGGTTGGACCCGCCAGCGCGGCGCTCACCAGTACCAGTCCGCGGCGGCCGTTGAAGGAAAGCGTCACAAGATAACCTCCATGTCCTCCGGTATTTCTCCCAGGAATAGAACAGCGCACTGCTTCGGCCGCAATCGCAGCGCTTCGCGGTCAAGTTCATTTCGATCCGCGCTGTGAAACAGCACGCAGCCGCTGAGGACCCGGAGTTGCTCGTCGGTTTCCGGTTCTCCGATCAGCACCCATTGTTCGGAAAAACGCCGCTCGATCTCCTCCATGCTGAGGCGTTCGTCCGCGCATTGCTCCGTAGACTGCTTCGCCTCGAACCGCTGCCGCAGTTCATCGATGGCGTGCTCCACCGCAGTAAGACGCTTTTCAATTGTGGCCGAATCTGACATGGTCTTTCTCCGATCCGGACATCCAATGTGATGCCACATCGTCAGTGTACCAACTCCTTCTTCGTTGGCCAGCAGGTCAAGGCGCCGCCCCAGTGAAGTACGACGTGCTCTGTCGGAGGTCCGGTGAAGTACGTGGCAAATCGCCTTGGACGCAAATCCCAAAGTTGGCCATACATCTCGTCCCGGTCTGGGCTGTGATAAAGCACGCGCCCACCCACGAGTTCGTTCGATTCATTCGTCTCTGTGTCTTCGATCAGGATCCACTCGGATGGAAAGCCCGCTTTGATCTCTGCCAGAGTTAACCTCTGTGTGGTTGCATAACCGTCCATATCCTTTGTCCTATCGGCCGACATTTTGCCACCAGACCCAGCAACGGACCCGAAAGTTCGGATCGTCTGCATACCACTCGGTATCTTGGAGTACGTGCTGCTCTGCCCAAGAGTCGTGGAGCTCACACCAATCGTGCCGACTGTATCCGACGATCTGTTTGAGCTCTTCGATGTCGGCTATTGAGATCGGGTAGCGACCGGCGTGATCAAATCCAAGCATGACCATTGCGACAAAGTCTGCCCGATCAGGCGTTACGTGCTCCAGCTTGAGGAAATCCTTCGCGACGCTGTGGTCGCGCCCAGACGTTGACAGGAGATATTTGGGATAGGAGTTACATTTGTAGAGTTTCGCCCGCGTGTATTCGTATGCGTATACGAATTTCAATTCGATCCATGCCTTCTCCCTGCTCGGAAGGTCAATCAGCAGATCGCCGATCTGCCCGTCGGCATACTTCGGGTGAAACTGATAGTTCCAACTGATCAGTTCCATCAGGCGTCGAGCTGCAACATCTTCGCGTCGCTCACATCTCGATCGACTTGACCGTGGGTTCCTGTTTGGGTTCAGGTGATCGCCATACAGTCGCAGTCCTGTGGGGTATTCGACTCCGCCATAGTAGAACCAATTGGTCGCTTCATCGTCCATTTGACGAAGCCGCTCAACAATCAGCTTCGCGAGTTCGTTTATCGCATCGGCACCAGTAGTCGTATCGGCCGTGGTGCTTTGACAACGCCAGACCATCTACGCGATCAACGCCTCGACCACCTTCCCCTCTACGTCCGTCAGCCGGTAATCCCGCCCGGCATAGCGGTACGTCAGCTTCTCGTGGTCAAACCCGAGCAGCCTGAGCATCGTCGCGTGCAGGTCATGCACGTGCACCGGGTTTTCCACTGCCTTGAACCCGAACTCGTCAGTCGCTCCGTACACCTGGCCCCCCTTGACGCCGCCGCCGGCCAGCCAGCAGGTGAAGCCCCAGTGGTTGTGATCGCGGCCGTTGATCTTGCCCGCGTTCGCACCGGGAGTCGGCAGTTCCACCACCGGCGTGCGCCCGAACTCGCCCCCCCACAGGACCAGTGTCTCGTCGAGCAGGCCGCGCTGCTTCAGGTCCTTGAGCAGCGCGCCGAGCGGCCGGTCGAGTTGCCCAGCCAGCCGGCGATGATTCTCCTCCAGGTCGTCGTGACTGTCCCAGGGCTGCCCCTCGCCGTGCCAGACCTGCACAAA
>CAZWGW010000808.1:0-1631 GCA_964633565.1 uncultured Planctomycetaceae bacterium | reverse complement strand
CGGGCGATCAGCAGTTGCCGGGCGTTGACCCCCTCCCCGTACGCCTCCTGCACGTGTTTCGGCTCGCGGCTGACGTCGAAGGCGTCGCTGGCGTCCACCTGCATGCGGTAGGCCAACTCGAACGCGTGGATGCGGCTCTCCAGGTTGGCGTCGTCCGACCGGTCGGCAAAGTGGCGCCGATTGAGCGCCTGCACGAGGTCGAGCTGCGCCCGCTGCCGGTCAGGCGGCAACTCCCTGTTGCGGATGTTCTCGATCAGCCGCTCGATGTCCCTGTTCTTCGTATCGATGTACGTCCCCTGATAGACGCCCGGCAGGAACGACGACCGCCAGTTGTTCGTCTCGGTGATCGGCAGCCCCCCGGGACACATGGCGATGAACCCCGGCAGGTTCTGGTTCTCGGTCCCCAGGCCGTACGTGACCCAGCTCCCGAAGCTCGGCCGCGACTGCCGCGCCTCGCCGCAGTTCATGAGCATCAGCGACGGCTCGTGGTTGGGGACGTCGGCGTGCATCGAGCGGATGACGGCGATGTCGTCGATCGACTCGGCCACATGGGAGAACAGTTCGCTCACCTCGATGCCGCTCTCGCCGTACTTTCGGAACTTGAAGGGCGAGGGGAACGCAGCTCCGGTCTTGCGTTCCGTGGCAAGGTTCGCCATCGGCAGCTCTTTGCCGGCGAATTCGGCCAGCCGCGGCTTGGGGTCGAACGTGTCAACATGCGACGGCCCGCCGTTGCAGAAGACGTGAATGACGTGCTTCGCGCGCACCGGGAAATGCGCAGGCCGGCCCGACATTGGCGACGTCGCGCCCTGCGCACTCCCGCTGACCAATCCGGCATCCGCCATCAGAGTCGAGAGCCCCAGTGCTCCCAGACCGCAGCCGGAACGTTTCAGCAATTCACGTCGTGTGACGTACATGGCATCAATCCACGAACAGGAACTCGTTCGTCATCAGCAGCGCCTGTGCGGCCTCGCGCAGGGCCCGGTCGTCGCGCGAGACATACTCGCCGATGAATACCCGTTCCTCCTCCACCGGATCGCGCCCGAGCACGATGCGGAACAGTTCGTTCAACCGTTCGTCCAGCGCGGCCTGCTGAATCTCCGGCCGGGCCGCGATCGCGGCGGCCATCGCCTGCAGGAACGGCGAATTCATCTCATACAGCGCCTGTTGCGGCACGGTCGTAACGGGGCGGCCGGGGGACGACGTGTCGGGCGTCGGGAAGTCGAACGTGCGGAACAGTCCGGGCAGGTTGTTGCGGTCGACCTGGGCGTAGATCGTGCGCCGGCCCGAATTCGGCTGCTCCACGATGTTCACCGGCCTGCCGCCCAGCGACGGATCGAGCCGTCCTGCCACGAACAGCAGCGCGTCACGCATCGGCTCGAACTCCAGCCGCCGCCGGTTCTGCCGCCACAGCAGGCGGTTCTCGGGGTCTTTCACGCGGCACTCCGGGCGGTCGGTGCTCTGCTGGCGATATGTCGCCGAGAGCAGGATCGTCCGGTGCAGGTCCTTCAGCGACCAGCCCCCTTCCATGAGCCGGGCGGCCAGGTAATCGAGCAGTTCCGGATGCGACGGTGCTTCACTCCGCGCGCCGAAGTCGCTCGTCGTATTGACGAGTCCCGAGCTGAAATGGTGCT
>CAZWGW010000807.1:0-3666 GCA_964633565.1 uncultured Planctomycetaceae bacterium | reverse complement strand
CGCGGCCGGAGCTTGAGCGTCACCTGCGTGATGATCGCCAGCGTCCCCAGCGAACCGACGAGCAGCTTGCAGAGGTCATAGCCGGCAACATTCTTGACGACCCGGCCGCCGGCGGAGAAGAGCCGTCCCTGTCCGTCCACCGCGGAAATGCCGATCACGTAGTCGCGGAATGTGCCGTTGCCGAAGCGCCCCGGACCGCTGGTATTTGTCGCGATCGCACCGCCGAGCGTCGCCCGGTGTGCCTGGGCGACATCGACGGCCAGCCGCTGTCCCTCCGCCTTGAGCAGGTCCTGCAGGGTCTCCACGCGCAGGCCCGCTTCGACCGTAATCGTCATGTCGCGGGAGGGATAATCCACGACGCGGTTCAATTCGCCCGTGGCGACAGTCACTCCTTCGCGCGCGGGAGGATAGCCGTACAGCCGCGCCGTCCGACCCCCCGCAGGATACACGGCACGCCGTCCTCCGCGCGCATTTTCAGCGACGAACCGTGCCAGTTCCTGCGCGGTTGTGGGAGTGAACTCGTCAGAACTGGTCTCGCGGAGCGGTTCCACTGAGTGTTGAGATCGTCGGGAATCAGGGATCAGGTCGCACAGTGTAGTCCGTCGCGGCCCGGGAGACGAATCCACACCATCACGGACGGCGGGCGGGTGCTGTCCAGAGATCAGCGCTACTGGCTTGCCCTTTTGGCGCGATCCCGGTCCACTGGTCTGACACGGCCCGATGGATGTGGCATGAAACCTGATTCGGTGGACGACCTCAACCCGATCGAAGCGGACGCAGTACCGTCGGCGACGCGCGCGCGGTGGGTCGTCCTCACGCTGCTCTGCCTGCTGTCGGGCATTCTGTACATGGATCGCATCTGTTTCAGCAAGGCGGTCAAGTCGATCCAGGACGAACTGCACCTCACGAAGGAACAGATTTCCTACGTGATGATGGCCTTCACGCTGGCGTACGCCGTATTCGAAGTCCCCACGGGGAACTGGGGAGACCGCCGGGGGACGCGGCTCGTACTGACTCGGATCTCGTTGTGGTGGTCGTTCTTTACGGCACTCACCGGGGCGTGCGGCGGGCTGTGGTCGCTGATCGGCATCCGGTTCCTGTTCGGAGCCGGCGAGGCCGGGGCGTATCCGAACTCCGCCCGCATTCTGGCCCGGTGGTTCCCCGACAGCGAGCGCGGGCGCGCGCAGGGGATGCTGCTCTCCGCCTCCCAGATCGGCTCAATGGCGGCCATGCCGCTGGCCGGCTATCTCGTGGAATACGTCGGCTGGCGCTGGATGTTCTCGTTCTTCGGAGCGCTGGGCGTCTTGTGGGCCGTTGCGTTCTGGCGGTGGTTCGTCGACGACCCGGCGCGGCATCCGGCTGTGAACGCCGGCGAACTGCAACGGATCGGCGCGGGGCGAGTGCGCGCGATCTCCCGCCACGAGCGGATTCCGTGGCAGGCCGTGGGGCATAATTACAGCGTCTGGCTGCTCGCGAGCATCATGGTCTGCGGCGCCTTCAACCAGTATTTCTACTATTCGTGGTTCCCCGACTATCTGGAGTCGGCGCGGCAGGTGACCAACGTCAAGTCCGGATGGCTGTCGTCGGTCCCCTACGTCGGCACGGCAATCGGAACGTTGTGCGGCGGCGCCGTCGCGGGGTGGATCGCACGCCGCGCCGAACACCGCGACCGCGCCTGCTGCTGGTTCGGCGGCGGCGCGTATGCCGTTGCGGCCGCCTGCCTCTGGTGTGCCGTGAGCAGCGACGTCGTTGCCGGCCTGGTGGCATTTGCGGCGCTCTCGTGTCTGTGTCTGGCTGCGACGCTGCCGGTGTGGTGGTCGTGTGCCATCCGCATCAGCGGCCGGCACGTCGGGTCGCTGTTCGGCCTGATGAACATGGTGGGGGCCGCCGGCGCCATGTCGTCGCAATACCTCGTCGGCCGGTTTACTGACTGGCGCAAGGGGCTGGGCTACACCGGCCGGGAACAGTGGGACCCCGTGCTGCTCAATGTGTACGTCACGATGCTGATCGTCGGCGCCGCGTGCTGGATCCTGTACCGATCGCAGAACGTTGAGGACCCGGGAGCGGCGCAGATGGAGCCGCAGAGTGAATCGAACGAGTGTCCGTAATGAGGTTGAATGTGAGAGGTTCCGCGATGAGCACCTTCCAGTCGAACATGTTCCGAATCGTCCTGTTTGTTGCCGCAGCGGCGATGGACCACTCACTCCCTGCCGGGGAGCCGGCCGCCGACGTGCCGCGCTACGAATGGGTCAACGTCACTGCACAGGCCGACTTCGCCCCGCGCGACGGGGCCGGCGCCCTGGTCTGGCGCGGCAGGATGTGGTTCCTCGGCGGCTGGAACCCGGGCGACAAGACGCATTTCCCGCGGATCTGCAACAACGAGGTCTGGAGCTCGGCCGACGGGGCGACATGGACGTTCGAGAAACCGAACACTTTCCTGGACCGGTCATTCGATTCCACGTCCGACTGGGAAGGACGCCACACCGCCGGCTATGCGGTGTTCCAGGACAAATTGTGGATCATCGGCGGCGACGTCAACCAGGGGCATTATCACAACGACGTCTGGAATTCCGCCGACGGCAAGACGTGGACGCTGGTGAACAGGGACCAGCCGGTCCCGTGGGGGCCACGCGCGCTGCACTACTCCGTGGCGTTCAAAGACAAGCTGTGGGTCATGGGCGGCCAGACGATTCCGGGGATCGCCGCCGCGCCCGAAGCGTTTCACCGCGACCTCTGGTCGTCGGCCGACGGCGTCCACTGGGAGCAGATTCAACCGGAGGAGCCGTTCTGGCCACAGCGGGGGATGATCGGCGGCAGCGCCGTGTTTCAGGACCGCATCTGGATCCTCGGCGGCGGCACATACGACACGCCGCAGTCGCCGCAGCGCAAGTACTTCAACGACGCGTGGAGCAGCGCCGACGGCATCCACTGGCGGCAGCATACGGCACACGCCGCGTGGGAACCGCGGCAGTATCACGACATCGCTGTATTTGACGGCCGGTTGTGGGTCCTGGAAGGCTACAGCGGCAGGAACCGCAACGACGTATGGCACTCTGCCGACGGCGAGACCTGGCACGAAGTCCCCGGGACTCCCTGGGCGCCGCGGCACGCTGCGAGCGTCTTTGTGCACGGCGGGGCGCTCTGGATCGTCGCCGGGAATAACATGCAGAGCGACGTCTGGAAACTGCGGCGCGTGTCGGCTCCAGCCGATTGACGCGCCTGACGCGCGACGGGAACGCCTTGTTTCCGTGCAGGATCGCATCGACCGCGGTGAATGGCACTTTCTGCCCGCTTTGCATGCAGGTTCCAGGCGGAACTTCCTCACGTGGCCGCTCCGACGCGGTTTTCGGCGTGACCATTCCGCGCGCACGCCCCTCTCCGCCAGCCGCAGCCCGGGCCTTGGCACGGACCTTGCATCCACGCTCCGTCGCGCTCGGCGCACGGGCGGCACGCAATTCCTGAGCCGCCTATTCCAGGGAACGGTTGCTGAGCGATGACGAAAGGCTATCTGATTGACATGGACGGGGTGATCTATCGCGGTTCCCAGGTGATTCCCGGGGCCGACCGCTGGATCGCCGAATTGCTGGATCGGAACATTCCGTTTCTGTTCCTCACCAACAACAGCCAGCGCACGCGGCGCGACGTGGCAACAAGGCTCGGGCGGAT
>CAZWGW010000806.1:0-3674 GCA_964633565.1 uncultured Planctomycetaceae bacterium | reverse complement strand
ACGACGTCGCAGGACCTCAAGACGGGCTACCTGCTGGGCGCGACGCCGCAGTGGCAGCAGTGGGCGATCCTCGTCGGCGCGATCACATCGGCGCTGGTCATCGGCTGGACGCTCGTCAAATTGAACGACGCCGGCACGATTTACACGCAGAAAGACCTGCCTGCCATCCGGCTCGAGGCCGACACCCTCGCCGGGTTGACCCGTCACGAACGGCCACAGGGGCCGGGCATCTCCGATACGGAGGAGTACCTGGTCTGGCACGCTCCGACCGGCAACCCGCAGGGGGCGCCACAAGGGAAGTACCTCGTCCGCGAGGACGGTTCGCTGGCATACCTCTGCGATCCGTCGATCAACGGCCTGATCCGCGAGCGGGACAACGGCCAACCGGTCGAAAAATTCGACGCGCCCAAAACGCGGCTGATGGCGCTCATCATCGACGGCATTCTCAACCGCAAGCTCCCCTGGGCGCTCGTCCTGATCGGCGCATTCATTGCGATCGTGATGCAGTTCGCCGGCGTGTCGGCGCTGCCGTTTGCGGTCGGCGTCTACCTCCCCCTCGCCGTCTCGGTGCCGATCTTCCTGGGGGGCGCGGTCCGCTATGTCACCGACCGGGCGACGAAACGCAGTCCGGAGGAAGGCGATACATCCCCCGGCGTGCTCTTCTCTTCCGGCTATATCGCGGGCGGATCGGTGGCCGCCATCCTGATCATCTTCGTGTCGCTCATCCCCGATGCCGCAGCAACGATGGACCTCAGCAAGTGGCTTTCCACGTGGTGGAACGACAGCAGCGTGCCGGCGACGGTCAGCATCGCGGTGCTGGTGGCCGTCCTCGCGTACTTCGGAATGCAGAAGACCTCGCGTCCGCTGGTCCGCACCACCGAAACCGAGACCGCGTAAACGAATCCGCGCATTCGGAGCCGTTGTGGGCAGATTGACTGGCTCCGGGTTTGACACCTCGGTGTGCGGCTTCGCACATTGCGCAGACTGAGTTCGACAACATTTTGCTGAAATTCTTTTCGGGTGAGGCAAATCTCAGTTTCGGTTGCTTGATTTTGCTCCACGTGGCATGTAATCTGGGGTCTGACGGTACGCGTTGGCCCACTCGTGTACCGTCCCGCAACCCTGACTTGCGCCCACCAAGTCGGGGTTGCACTCTTCTCGCAACCCCGGCCTGCGCCCACCAGGCCGGGGTTGCACTGTTTCTCTACACCCCGCATATTCCTCTGCGCGGGGCGGAGCGACTTCCGTGCCGGCCCTGCGCGTTGCCGTGAAGTCCCCGGCAGGAGCGTGACCGTGAGTGACCGCCGTCCGTCTGCGATTTCATGCGGCAGCGCGTTCGGCATCCTGCTGTCGCTGTGTTGCATCGTGAACGGACAGGGACCCGAGGACATGCCGTCGAATTCCGCCCCGCGCGAGGCAGTCGAGATCCTTGTTGATCGCTGGGGCGTCGCGCACATCTCCGCGCGGTCCGAGGAGGACCTGTTCTTCGCCCAGGGTTATCAGGCGGCGCGCGACCGGTTGTTCCAACTCGAACTGTGGCGCCGCCAGGCAACCGGCACCGTCAGCGAGATCCTCGGCCGACGCGAACTCGAGCGGGACATCGGCGCACGACTGCTGACGTTCCGCGGCGACCTCCGCCGGGAACTCAACCACTACCATCCGCGCGGCGAAGCGATCATCAACTCGTTCGCGCGCGGCATCAATGCCTGGATTGCACGGACGCGCGAGGACCCGACCCTGCTGCCGCTGGAGTTCCGCGTGCTCGGGATACAACCGGGGGAGTGGACCCCGCAGGTCGTGATCTCCCGCCATCAGGGTCTGCTGCAGAACGTGACGCAGGAGTTGTCGCTCGGGCGTGCGGTGGCAGCGCTCGGGGCCGACAAGGTCCGGGACATCGTCTGGCTGCATCCGGGCGAACCGGACCTCGCGCTGGATGCGTCGATCGACGGCAAGCTGCTCTCGGCCGACATCCTCCAGCGCTACCGCGAGGCGCGCTCGCCGATCAAGTTCCTGCCGGAGGACGTGTTGCCGGAGTTCCGCGCGGTGCAGCCGGCGCCGAACGGCGCTCCGGAAACCGGATTTCTCCCGCCGGGCGTCAACTGGCAGGACATCGGCAGCAACAACTGGGTCGTCAGCGGCCGGCTGACGCAGAGCGGGGCGGCCGTGATGGCCAACGATCCGCACCGCACGCTGGCCGTGCCGTCGCTGCGCTATTTCGTCCATCTCGTCGCGCCGGGGTGGAACGTGATCGGGGGCGGAGAACCGGCACTGCCGGGCGTCTCGATCGGGCATAATGAACACGGCGCGTGGGGCCTCACGGTGTTCCACATCGACTCGGAGGACCTGTACGTCTACGAGACGCATCCCGAAGACCCCCTGCAGTACCGCTACGGAGGCGGGTGGGAGCGGATGCGTGTCGTGCAGGAGACAATTCCGGTCAAAGGGGAAGCACCGGTGATTGTCGATCTCAAGTTCACGCGGCACGGGCCGGTCCTGTACGACGACCCGGAGCACCACGTCGCCTGCGCGCTTCGCGCCGCCTGGCTGGAGGTCGGCGGCGCGCCGTATCTGGCCAGCCTGCGGATCGATACGGCCCGCAACGTCGAGGAGTTCCGCGACGCCTGCCGGTACAGCCACATTCCCGGCGAGAATATGGTCTGGGCCGGGCGCGACGGCCACATCGCGTGGCAGGTCGTCGGCATCGCGCCGCGGCGGCCGAACTGGCACGGGCTGGTCCCGGTCCCCGGCGACGGCCGCTACGAGTGGGACGGCTTTCTCCCCGGCCTGGAATTACCGCACGTCGTCGATCCCGAACAGGGGTTCTGGAACACGTCGAACGAAGAGCTGGTCCCGGATGAATATCCGCACCGTGAGTGTCTCGGCTGGAGCTGGGCCGATCCGTTCCGCGGCGCCCGCGTGCGCGAGGTGCTCGCCTCCGGGCGCAAGCTGACTCTGAGCGACATGATGCAATTGCAGCAGGACGAGATGTCGCTCCCCGCCCGCGCACTCGTGCCGCTGCTGCGCGAACTGCGGCCGGAGACCGAGCTGGCGCGCGCCGCGCGGCACACTCTGCGCGAGTGGGACTTTGTGCTGGACCGCGACTCGCCGGCCGCGGGCATTTACGTGATGTGGGAGCGCCGCCTGCACGACAACCTGCGCACGCTGCTGGTCCCGGAGGAAGGCCGGCCGCATATCGAGACCCTTTCAATGAAGCGGATCATCGACTGGCTGCTGCTCCCGGACGGCCGCTTCGGACCTGATCCGCTCGCCGGCCGCGACGCGCTGCTGCTGAAGAGCCTCACCGAGGCGGTGCAGGAACTGGAGCGGCGGTTCGGCCCGCGGATCGAGGACTGGCACTACGGCCAGGCTGGCTACAAGCACGCTCTGTTTCAGCACGCGCTGAGCGCGGCCGTGAATGACGAGCTGCGCGCCAAACTCGATGTCGGCCCGTTCCCCCGCGGCGGGAACAGTTACACGGTGAACAACACCGGTGGGGTGGACAACCAGCCGTCGGGAGGGTCGTTCCGCGTGATCATCGACACGGGGGACTGGGACCAGGCGGTGGCCACGAACACGCCGGGGCAGAGCGGCGTGCCGGGCGAGCCGCATTATCGCGACCTCGCTCCGATCTGGGCGACGGGGCGGTACTTCCCGTTGTTTTACTCGCGGGAGAA
>CAZWGW010000805.1:0-3688 GCA_964633565.1 uncultured Planctomycetaceae bacterium | reverse complement strand
CGGGCTGGTGCGGCAGGCGCTCGACCGGTATCCGTCGGCGGAGGGGACATACCGCGTGCCGTTCAAGATGAACACCAAACTGCCGCGGGCCGAGGTCTATCTGGAGACGGAGTGCCCGCGCGGACAAATGGGCTTCTACATTGTCGGCAACGACAGGGACAAGCCGCTCCGGGCCCGCGCGAAGAGTTCGTGCTTCTGCAACCTGTCGGTGAGCGGTCCCTTGTGCCAGGGGGTGCTGCTGGCGGACGTGCCGGCGATCGTGGGGTCGCTGGACATCGTCATGGGCGAGATCGACCGCTGACGCGCGGCGTAGTGGCCGGGCCTGCGGCAACGACCGGCTGGAATCGAGTGAATCATGGCGTGTGTTCGCGGTTGAGCCGGAGGGGGTTGCTCGACCGGGAGAAACGCATGCGAATTCCAGTGCTGCGTGGCATGATCGACCGCCGGATTCTGGTCAATTATCGCGTCTGCCCGGACGTGCTGAGTCGGGTCCTGCCGCCTCCCTTTCGGCCGCAGGTTGTCAATGGCTGGGGGATCGGCGGGATCTGCCTGATCCGGTTGAAGCAGGTTCGGCCCCGCCACTGGCCGGCGCGGCTGGGATTCACGTCCGAGAATGCCGCGCATCGCTTTGCCGTGGAGTGGGATGCCGCCGGCCGGACACGGCAGGGGGTTTTCATCCCGCGTCGCGATACGTCGTCGCGCTTTAACGCCTGGGTTGGCGGGCGGCTGTTCCCCGGAGTCCACCACCACGCCCGTTTTGATGTTGTTGAGCACGAGGAGGCTTACACTGTCGGCTTCAAAAGCGATGACGGACACGCTTGGGCGGCAGTCAGCGGGCGCGTCACGGAGCAGCTTCCCGGACAATCAGTCTTCGGTTCGCTGCAGGGCGCGTCGGAATTCTTCCAGCAGGGATCGCTCGGCTATTCGGCAACGGCGTCCGCGGACCAATACGACGGACTGGAACTGCGCACGTGGGACTGGAGTGTCGCGCCTCTGGCGGTGACGTCGGCGGCGTCGAGTTTTTTTGAGGATCGCGCGCTGTTCCCCGCGGGATCGGTGGAATTCGACTGCGCGCTCCTGATGCGCCGCGTGGCGCACGAATGGCATTCACGGGAGCCGCTCGACGCCTGTTGCGCGAGATAGCCTGCCCGGCCGCGTCAGCCGCCGACTCCCGCGAGTGCCGCCTGCCGCGTGTGTTGCGCCCGGCGTCGCTCTTCGTTCGCGACAGCGATCTCACGCCGCATGACAGGGACTTCCTGGGGCGCGACGATCCCCAGCTTCACGCGATTGCCGCGGACCTCGACGACGGTGAGAGTAATGTCGCCGTTGATGACGATCGCTTCGTTCGCTTTGCGGGTCAGGACCAGCATGGTGGCGCCTCCAGTGTCTGCCAATTGGGTCTGCTGTCGTCGGTGTCGGGAGTCGCCGGCCATCCAGGGTGCAGTCAACAACAGTCGACGTGCCGGGCCACTTCGTCCTTCACCTTGTCCCGCGTCTGGGCCGGCGGTCGCCGGTTCGACGCACATTCGGTTCATTCGCGTGATGGGATGTTAGCGGGGCCTCACAAGGTGGAAATCGGGAGAAGCCCGCGTTTGGGGGGTCAGGGATTCCCCGATGCCTTGCGGGGACGCTTGTTCGATCTGCCGGGCTTGGGGATGATAGAGGGGCGTGCCAAACGTCCCGCCAGGAGGATCCTGAATGGCGATGCTACGGATTGAGCGTGGGTCAAAAGCTGGTCGGCGCATCGAGTTAGAGCAGGAGAGCCTGACGGTCGGCCGCCAGTCATGCTGTGACCTCGTGCTCGACGACGATACCGTCTCGCGGCAGCACGCGCGGTTCCTGAGTCGGCCGGAAGGCTACTTTCTGGAAGACCTCGGCAGCCGGAACGGGACGTATCTCAACGGCGAGCGGATCTACGGCCCGACGCGGATTTTCGACGGCGACCGGGTGCAGTTGTACGACATCACGATGACGTTTTGCGACAGTGCCGGGTTGTCTCCGCGGCCGGTCGGAACGGGGAGCAGCGTGCTGCTGTGCGGCGACACGGGGGCAGGATCCGCGCTGGCGACGAACAAGGTCGGGACCGTCCGCGAAATCGACCTGTCGTCGATAGGCTGGGAGCGGCAACAGGCGGATGCGCGGCTGCAGGCGGTCCTTGACGTGACGCGCCAGATCCAGAGCTGCCTCGAACTGGAGGAATTGTTCACGCGCGTTCTGGAGAGCCTGTTTCGCATCCTGCCGCAGTTGAATCGGGGTTGCCTCCTGCGGGTCGACGACGCGACGGGGCAACTGCTGCTGGAGGCCGTGCGGGTCAGGGATGGAGACATGCCGACGACGATCGGGCCGATAACGCAGACGATCGTGAAGCAGGCGCTGTCGGACGGAAAGGCACTGCTGAGCGTCGACGTGGTGACGGAGGGCGCCGTGTCGGGTGGAGATTCGGTCCACGAAATTGAACACTCGTCGGTGATGTGTGCGCCCTTGATGGATTCCGGCTGCAGGGCGGTCGGTGCGCTGTACGTCGATGCCGTGGACCCGCAGCATCCGTTCTCCCCGCAGGACCTGGACGTGCTGGCGTGTGTCGCGATGCTCGCCAGTCAGGCGCTCGAACAGGCGACGCTGCAGAATGCGCGCTATCGTGCCGTGGTCGACGCCTCGGTGGACGGCATTATCACGTTCAATGAACACGGGACGATCGAATCGGTGAACGCGGCGGCCGTGGAACTGTTCGCGTACCGTCCCGGCGAACTGCGCGGCAAGGACATTGAGGCCCTGGTGCCCGAAGTCCCGACGCTGGTGGAAGGGCTGCAGCCGGACCGTGCTCGCGGCCGGCGGCGGGCGGGTGAGCCGCGTGGTGAGGCGATCGCGCGGCGCCGCGACGGCTCCACGATCCCTGTGTATGTGTCCATCGGCGTATTCTCACTCGCGGGCCGCAGGCTGTTCACGGCAACGCTGCATGACATTACCGAGCAGAAACTGGTGGAATCGACCCTGATGACGTTGAATGAACGTCTGGAGCGGGAGGTCCGCCGCCGGACGGAATACGTCCAACTGCACCAGGATATCGCCGTCATCGCCAACGAAGCGGAGGCCGTGCCGCAGGCGTTTCAGGCGGCGCTCGACCGGATCTGCCGGTTCACGGGGTGGCCTGTCGCACATGTCTACCTGCAGTGGGAGGACGATCCCGCCGTCTTCGTGGATAAATCGATCTGGTCCGTCGGTGAAGGGATCGACTGCGAGCGTCTGATGGAAGGAGTGCGGACGCAACGGGTGACTGCCGGAACGGGACTGGTCGGGCAAGTGATTGCCACGGCGCAGAGCTGCTGGTCGAACAGTGCCGCGCCGGGCGGCGGATCGACATTGCACGCCTCGTCGTCAGCACCGCCGTGCCAGGGATCATTCGCGTTTCCGGTGCTCGTCGGCGATGAAGTGGTCGCGGTCGTGGAGTTCTTCGCCGCCATCGCGGACCCTCCCGACCAGACCCTGCTGGACGCGATGATGCACGTCGGAACACAACTGGGTCGCGTCGTGGAGCGGCGCCGACTGCAGCAGGAACTGGTCGACGCCGTCTGGGAGCAGCAGCGGGCGTTCGGCCAGGAGATTCACGACACGCTGGGCCAGGAACTGACAGTGATCGGGATGCTGGCCGGCAGCATCGCCCGCAAGCAGACGTCGCAGAAAGTCCCCG
>CAZWGW010000804.1:2027-3690 GCA_964633565.1 uncultured Planctomycetaceae bacterium | reverse complement strand
GTCCTCACCGCATCTTGAAACCAAAGAAGGCACGCCTGCGCGCCCGCGATTCCCTCGGGCGGCGTGAGGTCCGGACCGATTGTGGCAATCTTTCCCCCCTGGACCAGGATGTCCGCGTCGGCAAGCGTTTCTCCGGTGCCGGTCAGGACCGTCGCGTTGGTGACGAGCAGATTGCCGCCGGTCGGGAAGTCGCGTTCGCGTCGATCGGCGTCCAGTTCGGTCGGGAATTCGCCGGCAGCGGCCTCATCCGACCCTGGTTTGCCGTCTTCCGTCTCGACCGCGATCTGCACCGGGTTGCCCGGCGCCGGTTCGTCCGGCCTGATTCGTGTTGCACTCCAGTTCGTCGGAGCGCCGAAAGGGGACTTGAGCGTCCCCTTGAGCTGCTCCGGCATCGCATCGACCGCCGCGTGATAGTCGCCCGAGAACTTCAACTGAACGGCGCGGTCACCAGCGCCGATGGCGACGACGAATTCGGCTGACGTTCCCTTGAGGCTCCCGGAGGCCAGCTGACCATTCCCCTGCTCGGACTGGAAAGTCCCTGTGAGTTTGCCGCCTTTGTGTGTGAGTTCCAGGACGGCATTCGTCGTCTGCATGTCGCCGGATTCGATCTGGAGCTGCCACTTACCGGCAAGTTGCGGCGACGGCGGCTCCGCCGACGTTGGGAGCGGTTTGGCATCCTTGTTGTACTCGAACAGATGACCGTCGATGATCATGTACCGGACTTTACTCTGCTCGTTGTCCCACGCTCCGGTCAGTATGGCAACCTGACCGAGCTTGCCCGGTTCGAGCGAGCCGAGGCGGTGGCCCACACCGAGAATGTCGGCCGCCGATTGCGTCAGAGCCGCCAGGGCCGCGTCGGCCGGCAGTCCCTGTTCCACGGCCCGGCGGACCTGTTGCCGCCAGTCCTGTGGCTTTTCGAGGCCGTGCGAACTGAAGGCGAACGCCACGCCGGCCTCGTGCAGCCGCGCCGCCGTCCCGGCGCGCCGCTTCCATTGGTCGAGAGCATCATGCTGGACGCGCCGCGGCGGCTTGCGATCGGGCTGCAGCTTGTCCGACGGTTCCTGCGGTTCGACCTTCGGCGGGTTGCCGAAATCGACGCCCAGCAGGACCGGGACGGACGACTGCTTGAACCGTTCCACGCATCCGGCCGCGTCCCGGCCGCCGGCGAGAACGGGCTTCAATCCGTGTTCCTCAGCGAAGTCGAGCGCGCGGTGGATACTGTCGCGTGTCTCGGCGATGAACAGAGTCCTGCGGTCCCCGTTGAGAGCTTCCAGCAGGACCTCCAGGACCGGATCGTGCGCCGGGCGCGGGACCGCACTGGCGCTCGCGGCATCGAGCCGGAGATGGTCGGCGTAGTGCCGCGCGTCAAGAAACGCCTGCCGCAGGTGGGCGGTCGCGCCCATCAGAGTCGTCGGATAGGAGACGGTCGATGATCCGCGGGACCCGCCGGGAGAGGCGATCTGAAAGACGCAGAACATCTCGTCCGCCAGCAGGCTTTCGCGTTCCGGCCCGCCGGCAAGCGACAATAGACACGACTGCCCTGCGGCAATCGCGCGCCAGGGAGCGACATGAACCGTCGCGATCCCTTCCGAGCGGAGACCGTCCAGCATGCCGGTATCGAACTTGAGGGCCGATCGGGATTCAAATTCCGGCGTCAGACCGC
>CAZWGW010000804.1:0-2017 GCA_964633565.1 uncultured Planctomycetaceae bacterium | reverse complement strand
GCGGAAGTCCGGATCGCGACCCGTGTCGGGCTGCGGGTCCTGTTCGGGGTTCAACAGCAACGAACCGGCGGCGTCAATGAACGCCGGATAGACAACGAGTCCCGTCCCATCAATGACTTCCGCGTCAACGGGAATTCGGGCGTCTGTACCGACGGCCTCGATTCGGCCATCGCGAATGACCAGGTTTCCCTGTTCGACGATTCGTCCCGAGGCGAGCACGAGTCTCGCACCCGTCACGGCAACGGCCTGCGGCCGAAATCCGGTCGCGCGTCGTCCGTCCTCGTCGGCCGATGCGACCTGTGTCCGGAGTCCCAGCGAGGCCGCTAGCCACAGCACCGGGAGCCAGGCTGATCGATGAACGGGGCGGAGAATTGATCTGGACGTCAATTGCATGGAGGCTCCTCGCCGCCAAAATCCCGATCACGGGAGGTCCGGGCGGCCAGACACGCAGCAGGTCAGGCAAGATGTGCCGGATTTTTAGCGTAACAGAGGGTGGGGGCGGAAACCAATCTTGACCGACGATTCAAAGATTGCCGATGATTATTTACGGAGTTCGATTGACAGCCGTCTGGCAGGCGTTATGATTCGGTTGCAGCTTGCCTCGCGGACGTTGAAACGCATTCGTTCCGCGATCTGCCAGCGAGACGGGACAAGAAGGACGCGACAGGAAACAGGCTTCGTCGGGTGATCACCCCAACGAGCCGTCGCCTCCCCTGCTGGGCCGTCGATCTTTGTCAGCCGAAGCACGGCACGACAGAATTCTCCGACACGGGGAGTTGTGGTTGTCCCGGCTTCCGACCGGAGTCGACCCCTGGCGAAGAGTTGCGTGGGTCAAAGGCACGAGCTTTTTTCGTCAGCCTGGGTGGGGCCTGCAGGCTTCGCCTGCAGTCAGCCAGGTTGTGTTGCGAGATTTGCCACCGTTACGAGTCGGTGCTGCAAGCTCGTCGACAACTCCCCACAGTGTGAGGGTATGGGGCGACCCGGTCCGCAGGTCCGGTGCGGTCCTCCCACAGGAAACAGCGCGAAATGTCACTGGCCCGTTCGGTCCCGTGTCTCGGGGTGAACGAGTCGGGCAACAGGCTCTCAGAAACGCTTCGTCAACCTACAGTGGAGACCTGAGCGAAGACTATCTCACCTGAATCGGGTGGCCGCGCGTGACGACACGCGACGGATTGAGAGCGAAACACGGCATGGCCGAAGCTTGGTCGGCCCGCCGTACCTGCCGCACCGGTTTGTGACCGGGCAGGCAGGCCCAGTACGACTGTGTTCGGCGCTTCGCCGTGCGCGCACCCGCCAGCGGCAGAGCGTGTTCCGGCGCATGGCGTTCGTCGGGTGCACGAGAATCGTGCGCCCGAAGAATGCCATACGACGGCGAAAGTTCTACGACAACGAGTAGGATCGGGGGCGCCGGGCCGCCGGTCAGATGCCAGGGGGACAGGATTCTCGCACGAAGGAAACTCCGGGTGGGGAACGACAAGCAACGAGACGACGATCTCGCAACGTTCGATTTCGAAGGCGAATCGACCTTCAGCCGCGCCGAGGACGACTTCGGCGCGGGCCTCGACGAATCGCCGACGAATTCATCCCCCGGCTCCGGCGACGTGGCGGGAGCCGAAGGTCAACAGTCAACATCGCGCCGCCGGCGGAAGCGCCGCCGACGCGCGCGAGGAAACGGAGGAGAAGTGGTACCGCAAAGGGTCCAGAACAAGCAGCAGGGGGGCCATCACGGCCATCAGCAGAATCGCGGCCGGAACCGTCAGCGTCAGCGGCGGTCCAAGTTCATGCAGAACGCGCCGCCGTCGACCGAGGTCGCGGTGACATCCGGCGTGATCGAAGGGGTACTGGAACTCCATCCCAAAGGCTACGGGTTCCTGCGCGATGCGGCCAACGACTATGGCGCTCGGGAGACCGATCCCTTTGTGTCCAGCTCGTTCGTCGAAAAGCACCATCTGCGGGAAGGGATCCGCATCATGGGCGAGGTCGGGCCGGGCATTCGCGGGCAAGGTCCGCGACTGCT
>CAZWGW010000803.1:0-3695 GCA_964633565.1 uncultured Planctomycetaceae bacterium | reverse complement strand
AGTAGATTTACCATCTGCAGGAAACCAGATCCTGCCGACACGAAGTCAAGGGCACAACCATTCTCCTCATGAACTGCTCTCATCCATAGATCCGATTCCGCATTGAATGGAACGTCGATTCCATCCAGCTTGAACAGCGGTTCCATGATGTCGGAGAATTCTTTCCATTCGCCAGATTCACGTACTTGGTAGACTAGGTTTCTCAAGACCTGATTCTGCCGTCCTTGATGGATCATCGTACGCAGTGCAATTGGTCGATAGAAATCTTCTCGCGACGTGATTCCAACGGTGCTTGGCACATACACGGGATTTAGGCGTTGCAATCGCGAGTATTGGTCGGTGGTGAGTTCCAATTCGTTACCAGAAATCATGAAGTTGCGCCCGTATGCTTGGTACATCTCAATAGTGACATCTGGCGAATCATCAGCCGAAAGCGTCAGCTTCATTCTCTGAGGCGTGCGAGCAGACCGCACTCGCTGCATGTAGAATAAATCCCTCACCTCTGCGTATGGCACGACTGGGATTTCAGAAGTTTGTGTCTTGCTGAGAATGAACCCCTGTGACGTCTCATTGGCAATCTGTTCGATTGCCCACGAAAAGAATTGCAACGCGTGGAATACTGTTGTCTTTCCTGAATTGTTGCCGCCAACGAGAAGGTTAATTCGTCCAAGGTCAATCGCGTACGATTCAAATCCTTTAAAAAAAAAATTCTCGTTTTTTATATGTCGCAACATTTGTTCGTCTCCCGCATCAGTGTCCGTCGCATTTGTGCTCCGAATTGACCCAAAACACCGTTTGCAGGTTCACGCATTGAATGTGCTGCTTACTTTGACTCGGATCGCGTGGCACCTCGCTCACTGCTCCCGCAGCGCATTCACAATCTTCATCCGCACCGCCCGCACCGCCGGGAACAGCCCCCCCAGCGCGCCCATGATCACCGCCATCAGGATCCCCTGCGCCAGCACCGTCCAGCCGAACCGGAACGAGAACGTGATCTCGCTGAACGTCGCCCAGTTCGCCGTGCCGGTCGACAGGCCGTTAAACGGCAGCGTCGCCAGGCAACCCAGCACTCCGCCCCCCAGGCACAACACGATCGACTCCAGCAGAAACGAACCGAGGATGCTCCCACGGCGGAACCCGATCGCCCGCAGCGTGCCGATCTCGCGGGCGCGGCTGGCCACCGCCGCGTACATCGTGTTCGCCGCGGCAAACATCGCCCCGACCGTCAGAAAGCCGGCAATAAACCAGCCGACGTACACAATGAACTGCGACTGTTCCATCTGGGTCGCGTAGTACGTCGGCTCGTCCACCACCTTGAAGTTGAACTGCTCGTCGTTCTGGATGCGGTCGATCAGCTTTTGCTTGGAGGCCTCGTCGGCTGCCCGGAGGTTGACGCAGGAGACGGCCCCCGGCGTGCGACGGGCCGACGTCACGTCCCGCAGGTCGGCCCACACTTCCGACTCCGCGGCACTGCCGCCCGCCTCGAAGTGGCCGACGACGGTGAAATCGACCTTGTTGATGTTCAGCTTTTCACCGACCCCCAGGTTCTCAAATCGCGTCCCCATCTGCCGGCTGGTGATCAGTTCATTGACGCCCGGCTTGAGGTCGCGCCCCGCGATGATGCGGAAGCCGGGCCGCAGTCCGCGACCCGGCTGCTCAAGGCCCCGCACGATCAGGTTCGTGGTGCCGCCGTTGTTCCGGCGCGGCTTCGACAGGATCGTCACGTACTCGACCGAGCACATCGGCTGGCCGTCGGCGTCGCGAGCGATCCCCGGCACCGCGGCCACCTCGCGGGCGATCCGCTGCTCGATCCCGCTGGAGGTCTCGTCCTGGGAGCCCTTGCGGAGCACGATCAGGTCGAGGTCGTAGCCGGTGATTGTGAGCGCGTGCGTCAGGCCGTCGATCATCCCTAATGTGAGGACCGAGGCCCAGACGACGAGGCCCGTCCCCAGGACGGTCATGACAGTCGTGACCCAGCGGACTCGGAGATTGCGGAAGTTGTATTTGACGGGGATCATCGTAGGAGGGTTAGTGGTCCGTGGTCCTTTGTCAGTGGTCAGTGGTCGATCGGCAACTGAGTTCATTCGCCTGAGGATTGAATCTCCAACATTGGTGATTCTGTTGGAGACTCTGCAGCAGTTGTTCGGTCGTCACTCCCGGACGAGGATCGCGCGCCCTCCGGTCAAGTTCGGTGACATGCTCTTCGGCCCAGGCAAGGTGCGGAGCGTAGTCGATCTCGCGCTCAACTCCACTGGCAAGCGTCAACAACGCCACCAGGCCACCTTGTTTGTCCCGGATTTCGACAATCGGGTCGGTAATCGAACTCAAGACGTCGCCGAACGGTATTCGCTTCGTCTTCTCGTTCAGCACAATGGTCCTCATGAAACTCGCTCCTCGTCACTACACTACTCGCCGGAGGCCGTCGATTACGGACAGCCGCGCGGCGCGGATGGCGGGGACGACGCCGCTTGCCAGCCCGATGCCGAAGGCGATGACAATGATCGACGCCATCCATGGCCCGGCCAGGTCGGCCACGGAGAGCGGAAAGAACTGCGCCGAAGCCTTGTGCATCATCTGCAGGAACGCGCTGCCGATCGCCAGCCCGGCCGCGCCTCCGACGCCGGCAATCAGGCACGACTCACCCAGGATCATGCTCAGCACTCGCGTCCGCGGGAAGCCGATTGCCTTGAGCACCGCGATCTCGGTCGTCCGTTCGCGGAGCGACATGGCCATGGCGTTGGCGGCGACGAGCGTCAGCGAGAACATTACGGCGAAACCGATATTGCGGATGTATGTCTGGATGTTGCCCAGCATGTCGGTGAACATCTGCGCGAAGGCGGCCTCGGTCTGCGTGCGGGTCGGGTTGTCGGAGCTGGCGAACCGGTCATCAATCTCCGCACACAGGCCGGGGATGACGCCCGACGAGGCCGCCTTGGCGAAGATCGTGCCGGCATTCCCCGCCGCCTCGTCCTGGCCTGCCTGCTTGAGCGCCTCGTCCAGATAGGTCCAGTGGAACCACAGCGACTCGGTCGGCTGCGGCGCATCGAACAATCCGACGCACTCCAGGTCGAGGGTCACGGGATAGAACGTCCCCTGGAGCGGGATCTTCTCGCCCACCTTCCAGCCGCGCCGCTCGGCCATCTTCCGGTCGATCACGCAGGCGCGGCGATTGTCCTTGAACGCCGCCAACTGCTGCGGGTCGATCGAAAACTCGTCCCACACGTCAAACACGCAGTTGGGATCGGTGGCGAACTGGGCGAATGGCATCTTGTCGTCCTTGTACATGCCGCCGAACCAGGCGTACGGCACGGCCGCTTCGATCCCCTCCATTTCGGACACGCGCCCCACGTAGGCGATCGGCACCGCGCCGGCGAAGCCCTGCACGTTGAGGACGACGATGCGGTGATGCTTTTCAGCCGCCGCCCCCCACACCTCCTGCATGGCGAGGTAGCCGTAAAGCACGGTCATCATCGCCAGGCTGAAGCCGACGGACAGCACCGTCAGCGTGCTCCGCAGCTTGTTGCGCGTGGCGTTCCGCCAGATGTACTTGAGCAGTTTCATGGACGTGTTCCGGAGACTCAACTTGTGATTCTGCGTCGCCTGCGTATCGGAGGTGATGAGGGATGAAGGATGAGAGATGAGGGATCGCTGACACGATCGCCCTGTTCGTTATCCCTCATCCCTCATCCCTCATC
>CAZWGW010000802.1:2578-3696 GCA_964633565.1 uncultured Planctomycetaceae bacterium | reverse complement strand
TCTGCCAGCAATTCTGGGATCACAAAAGATCCGCTGAGGGTTGACCCCACTAGGGCAGCCGGTCATTGCAGCCCCCGATCTTCCGGATCGTACCCGGATTCTGCCCCGTTTTCCTCCGTTTCCGGCCCCCTGCCAGCCCGGCAGGCCAAAACGTACCACCACCCCTACCCCACGGTGGTATCCAGATTCCTACTTCCCAACTGTCCGGCACCCGCGATCTCATCGGCACGGTCGCACGCGACCTTAACGGACATCCCGACTCCACCGCAGGCGTTCTCCCTGCCAGCGGCGGTGACTCTGCCGCCGGCGGGGTTGTTCAAGGTTATTCCAGATTTGAACTTGCGCCGCGCCGCGAGGCTTCACAATCCCTCCCGATTTCTTGACCCCTCTCCCCGATCAAGTAGAATCTTAATGCAACGCCGACCCCACGAACCGCAGTCTGGATCAGAACTGTTGTTCACTTGACCGGAGTCCGTTGCCGCACGATGGTGTGTGCACCATGCGTGATGTACCGGGCGCAACGGTTGTGCCGTTTGCGCCGGACGGAATGCAACCACCGGGAGCGGGCGGTGTCGACGCAATTGTCGAACGAATTCAGGGAAACCGTTCGCACCCGGACGGACCTGGTCGCACTCGTGGGCGAGTCGGTCGCCCTCAGCAGCCGCGGTGGCGGACGCGAATTCGTCGCCCTCTGTCCCTTTCACGACGACCACGATCCCTCGCTCCACGTTTACCCCGATCGGCAGACTTATCGCTGCTGGGTGTGCGATAAGGGCGGCGACTGCTTCACGTGGGTCATGGAACACGACAAGGTCGAGTTCCGCGAGGCGCTGGAGATCCTCGCACGACGGGCGAATGTGCCGATCCCGACTCGGACCGGGCGGCCGCAACCCGCCGGCGCGGACCAGAAATCGACGCTTCTTGAAGCGCTCGTCTGGGCACAGAACCTGTTTCACCAGACGCTGCTGCAATCGCCGGCCGCCGATAAGGCGCGGCGCTACCTCACTGAACAGCGGCGGTTCACTGCGGAAACAATCCGCAAGTATCGCCTGGGCTACCACCCGGGAGGCTGGGACTGGCTGCAGCAGCAGGCGCGCGGCAAATATTCCGCGCAGACG
>CAZWGW010000802.1:0-2568 GCA_964633565.1 uncultured Planctomycetaceae bacterium | reverse complement strand
GGCTGGTGACCGAAAACCGCAACGGGAACGGTTACAGCGACTTTTTCCGCGGGCGCGTGCTGTTTCCAATCTGCAACGAACGGGGCCAGCCGGTGAGCTTCGGCGGACGCGTGTTGCCGGGAGAGGACGACAGCTTCGGCAAGTATCAGAACGGATACGAAAGTCCCGTCTATCACAAGAGCCGCGTGGTCTTCGGGTTGAACTTCGCGCGGGAGGCGCTCAAGTCGTCGAACGCGCTGATCGTCACCGAAGGGTACACGGATTGCATCACGTTGCATCAGCAGGGGATCGGTAACGCGGTGGCGACCTGCGGGACGGCGCTGACCGACCAGCAGGTGACGACGATCAAGCGGTTTGCGAGAAGAGTGGTGCTCGTGTACGACGGGGACGAGGCGGGCGTGCGGGCCGCGGACAAGGCCGTGGAGCGCTTCCTCGCACAGGACATTGACCTCCGGATTCTGACACTGCCGAACGGCGAGGACCCGGCCGAGTTTCTCGAACATCATTCGGCCGACGCCTTCCGCGAACTGGCGGCTGCGGCGCCGGAAGCCTGGGAATACAAGTTTTGCTCTGCGCGACGCCGCCACGGCCTGCAGACGGTCGACGGCAAGCAGCGGGTGCTGGAAGAAATGCTGGGCCTGCTGGCGGTCGCGCCCAACATGGCTGAGAACATCCGCGAGGGAATCCTGCTGGGACAACTCGCATCACGCCTGGGGATCAGTGAAACGGTGGTGCGGCAACGGTACGCGGAACTGCGCGGCAAGTCGCCGCGCCGCGTGCGCTCCGAGGGAGGCCAGCCCGCCGCCCCATCCCCGGCCGCGGCGAGGTTGTTCGCCGGACGTCTCAGCCGCGACGATCGCCTGGAGTGCGAAGTCCTGGAAATCCTGTCCGCCGACCCCGCGCTGGTGAGGTACGTTCAGGCCGACGTGGCGCCGGAGATGATCCGGAACGAGCGGCTGCGCGAGCTGCTGCGGGTCTGTTATGCAGTCACCGATGAATCCAACGTGCCGTCGCTCGACCGCGTGCTCAGCGCGGTGGAAGACGGCGAGTTGAAACGGCTGGCCGTGTGGATCGACGACCAGGCCCGTGAGAAAGACCTCCGGTCCAGGCTCCGCGAAACGACCGCGGGGTCTCCAGACGGCTGTCCTCTTTTCCTCCGGCAGTCGATTGCCCAATTGAAATGGCGCCGGGAAGAGCAGTCGCACGGTCGGGCAGTGGTTGAGCTGTCCGAACAGAGCGACGGAGCGCACCGGATGGACGAAGCGGCCGAAGCGCTGCTGCGTCACTCCACCCAGTTTCACCAGAGACGAGCCACCAAGAGAGCGCCCGTGTAGTGGAGAAGCGAGAGATGAGCGATGAGGGATGAGATGAGCGATGAAAGTTGAGTGGAAACGACCTTCCCTCATCCCTGATCTCTCATCACTCATCCAACATTCTCGTACTTGTCTCGTCACACATCGGACGCTGCGCCCCCGGAGGAAACGTTCCGTGCATCAATTTGACGGCAAACTCAAAGAGCTGATCGCACTCGGCCAGGAGCAGGGGTTCATCACTTTTACCCAGGTGAACGACTTCCTGCCGGACGAGGCGGTGAACCCTGAACAGCTTGACAACCTCCTGATGTCGCTGGAGGAGCTGGGGCTGGAGATCCGCGACGAGATGCGGAACGGCACGGCCGCCGCGCCGCCGGCCGACGTCAAGCGCAAGAACGGCCGCGCGTCCCGGCCGAAACCGGTCCTGGACGGCGAGTCGTCGCGCAAGATCGACGATCCGGTGCGGATGTATCTCACGCAGATGGGGGAGATCCCGCTGCTGACGCGGGAGCAGGAGATTGCGCTGGCCAAGACGATCGAAGTGACGCGGCGGCGGTTCCGCCGGCAGCTCCTGCAGAGCGATTTTGCCGCCCGGTCGGCGCTGGAGGTGTTGCAGCAGGTCAACACGGGCGAATTGCCATTCGACCGCACGATCAAGGTCTCGCTGACGGAAGGTCTGGAGAAAGACCAGATCCTGGGGCGGATGCCGCACAACCTGCGGACGGTGGCGCACCTCCTGGAGCAGAACAAGCTGGACTTTCTCAAGTCGGTCGACGAGGCGCTGCCGCAGCGCGACCGCAGCGCCGCGTGGGAGTCGCTGCGACGCCGGCGGGCGAAGATGGCGACGCTCCTCGAGGAGATGAGTCTGCGGACGCAGCGGCTGCAACCCTCGCTCAAGCGGCTGGAACAAGTCGCGCGGCGGATGCTCGAGCTGGAGCGGCAGATCCGGCACCTGAAGCGGCTCCGGAACGCGAAGGACGAACGCGCCAACCTGCAGCAGGAACTCAACGACCTGATGCAGATGACGCTGGAGACGCCCCGCAGCCTGTGCGAGCGGGTCCGCCGCGTGCGCGAGCGCTTCGCCGCCTATGAACAATCGATGCGGGACCTGTCGGGAGGGAACCTGCGGCTGGTCGTGTCGATCGCCAAGAAGTACCGCAACCGCGGCCTGTCGTTCCTGGACCTGATCCAGGAGGGCAACACCGGCCTGATGAAGGCGGTGGAGAAGTACGAGTACCGCCGCGGCTACAAGTTC
>CAZWGW010000801.1:0-3699 GCA_964633565.1 uncultured Planctomycetaceae bacterium | reverse complement strand
CAGGTGAGCTGCCGTTCCATGTGAGTCCGTTGTACGCGGGAGCCTGATCGATAAACGGCAGGATCATCGCGATGTAACTCGGCCCGAAACTGTTGGGACCCAAACCGGTGCCGTTCGGGCCACGCGGATACGCTGTATAGCTGCAGCCGGCTGGCAAGCGCCCGTAAGTCGATTCATAGTTGTGCAGCGCCAACCCGAGTTGCTTCAGGTTGTTCTTGCACTCCGTCCGCCGGGCGGCTTCACGGGCCTGCTGCACGGCGGGGAGCAGCAGCGCAATCAGAATCGCAATAATCGCAATGACGACCAATAGTTCGATCAACGTGAATCCACGGGCACGTCGGGCCATAACCGGCTCCTGACTGGCGCTCCTGCGCCGCCGGTACAGCGACTCCGCCACGGTGGCGTCTCTCGCCACGGAGACCGGCCGCACGGCCAAGTCGCTCTATCGCCGGCTCGACCGGCTGCGCGAACTGATTTCGCAGTGTGTGGAGCGTCGTCTCAGCAGCGATTGGACCTGAGCAGGGAATACCACACCGATGGACACACCCCAATTACACAGCGACGAGGCCCGGGACCGCGCGCTGTTCCGCCGCCTGACGAATGGCGAACTGGCGCCGGACGAATTCGACGCGCTGCAGCGCCGGTTGCTCAATGATGCGGACTTCCGCGCCTGTTACGTCCGGTTCATGGACCTCGAGGTCAATCTGTACGAGGCGCTGGAGCCGGAGATTGCGCCGATGATCGGCCCGCCCGCGCCGCGCCGTCCGCGACGATTCTCACGTCGGGTCTTTGCAGCGGCGGTGTGCACTGCCGTCGTCGCAGCCGCCTGCAGTGCCTGGCTCGTCTGGAACGGCCGCGAGGCGGACGTAACGACCACCCCGAAGCTGATGACGCAGTTTAACGAGTCACAGCTCCGCGGACTGCGGGATGCCGCCATCATCACGCAGATCGAGGGGGTCTCGACCGGTAAAGGACCGGCGCTGCTGAAGCCCGGGATGCGGCTCAAGCCGGGCGTCCTGGCGATCGGCGACGGGAAAGTGGAACTGGAGTTCCTCAAGGGGGCGCAGGTCGTGCTCGTCGGGCCGGCCGAACTGCACATCCTGTCCAGTGAAGCGGCAACGCTCATTGCAGGCCGCGCCGCAGCGCGGGTTCCGGAAACGGCACGGGGCTTTGTGCTCAATGCGCCCGATACGGCAATCGCCGACCTCGGGACGGAATTCGCCGTCTCCGTCGATGACCAGGGGCAGAGCGAGGTCCATGTCGTCGAGGGGGAGGTCGAAGTCTCGCTGCTGGGGGACGATGGCAATACGCTCCTCAGCGAAAGGCTCTATACGGCCGGGACGCTCCGTGTCCGCCGCGACCTGACGGAACTGAAGCCGGTCGAACAGCCGAGCGTCGAATTCCCCACGGTCGAGCCACGCCTGGCGCCGCCGCTGGTGGTCTCACCCGAATACGTGCGCGACGTGCTCGACGCCCACCCGCTCATCTACTGGCGATTCGAGTCGCTCACCGATGACGGGCTGGTCCTCAACGAAGCCGGCAATCAGTGGCCCGCCCGGTTGCACGGCGACCCGCATGATCCACCGCTGATGGACGTGCGGGACGGCGTGCTGCAGTGCTCGGCCGGCGACACGGTCCGGTACGCCGGGCCTGACGAAGGGATTCCCGGGCTGAACGCCGACTCGTTCTCCGTCGAATTCTGGGTCAACCCGGACCATCTGCACTATGCCACCCTCGTGGGGGTGATCCCCGAAGGGGACGCGTGGGAGAGTTACCACCTAAACGTGATCGAGTTGGCTTACAATACGGCCCAGGTCCACGACCCCGGCAGTTTCCGGTTCCTGCACCGGCATCCACCGAACGTGCGGGGGGGCGTCAACCTGTTTACACCCGCCGGCTGCACGCCGGGACAGTGGCACCATCTGGTCACCGTCAAGACGCCGCAGGAACTGAACATCTACCTCAACGGGCAGCTTGTCCGGCACCTGGCGACGAAGGCCGGTAGCGACAACATTGCGTACCGTCTGCTGCTCGGCACGCTCAAGCCCACCCTGACCGAACGCCAGCTTGTCGGTTCGCTGGATGAATTCGCCCTGTACCTGCGGCCCCTCAGCGCCGAGGAGGTCAGCCGCCACTACCAATTGTTGATGGGCGAGCGAGCGGAGCTGTGATGTTCGGAGCAATTCGGGGCGATGAACGAACCGCACGCGGCGCGCGTGCGTCCGCAGGACGGATTGTTACGCCCGGTTCGCGGGTGTACCGCCTGTGGTTGATGTGCGCACAAATCGCCATCACGACGCTCCTCATCTGCTGCCTGCTCCCCACGCTGCACGCCGCCGAGATCGATTTCGGCCGCGATATCCGTCCGATCCTGTCGGACAAGTGCTTTCAGTGTCACGGCGCGGACGATGCGGCGCGACAGGCGGACCTGCGGTTCGACCTGCGCGAGAGCGCACTCGAGGACCACGGCAGCGGCCCCGCCATCGTGCCAGGCGACCCCGGGCAAAGCGAGCTGGTGCGGCGGATCACGGCGACCGACGAAGGGGAGCGGATGCCGCCCGCCGAGTCGAACAAGTCGCTCACGCCAGAACAGATCGAACTGCTGCGGGAATGGATTCGTCAGGGGGCCATCTATTCCGGGCACTGGGCCTTCCGGCCCGTGCGGACCCCGGCCGTGCCCAAAGTCACGCAGGGCGACTGGGTGCGCAATGAGATCGATGCGTTCATCCTTGAGCGTCTGGAAGCCGCCCGACTGGCACCCTCGCCGGAGGCCGACCGCGCAACGCTGATCCGGAGGCTGTATCAGGACCTCCTGGGTCTGCTCCCCACGCCGGAGGAGGCGGACGCCTTCATCCAGGACATGGGTCCCCGCGCATACGACAACCTCGTGACGCGGCTGCTGCAAAGCCCCCACTACGGCGAGCGCTGGGGACGGCACTGGCTCGACCAGGCGCGCTACGCCGATTCGCACGGCTACTCGATCGACGGCGAGCGCGTAATGTGGCCCTATCGCGACTGGGTGATCCAGGCGCTGAATTCGGACATGCCGTTCGACCGGTTCACGATCGAACAACTGGCCGGCGATCTGCTGGAGAATCCCTCCACGTCACAGCTCGTGGCGACCGCCTTCCACCGTAACACGCTCATCAACCAGGAAGGGGGCGTGAAGGCCGACCAGTTCCGGCATGAGGCGATCGTCGACCGGGTCAATACGACGGGGGCCGTCTGGCCCGGACTGACCATCGGCTGCGCCCAGTGTCATTCCCACAAGTTCGACCCGATCGCGCATGAAGACTACTACCGGCTGTACGCGTTCTTTGGCGGCTGCGAAGACGCCAACAACGCCGGTCCGACCGTCTCCGTGCTCCCCGGAGAGATGTTCGGCCTGACCGCCGAACAGCGATCAGCCCTTGCGGAACTGCCCGAATTGCGGAAGCAGGCCCTGGAACTGGAGACGGCCGCCACGTCGGCGGTCGCCGAACGACTGCGGTCGGCCGCGAGTGACTGGCGTCCCGTCGAGTTCGTCTCCTACCGCACGGCCGGCAACGCCTCCTTTCAGAAGCTCCCCGACGGTTCGCTGCTGACCGACGGCAACGCCACGGAGAACGACACGTATTCCGTCACGTTTCGGTCGCCCGTGGAGAAGGTGACCGCCGTCCGCTTGCGGGTGCTGCCGCATCCTCGTTTGCCAATAACTGT
>CAZWGW010000800.1:0-3703 GCA_964633565.1 uncultured Planctomycetaceae bacterium | reverse complement strand
AGCCGCAATTTGCGGGTACTTCGATCGTCGGGAACGGTCGTAGAAAAATACGATAGCATGCACGAACAGGCTCCTGTGCGGTTCCTGGATTGCGCTGAGCGATGTCGCACAGTGCCGGCTTGATGTCCACATTGAATGAGCTGACGCAAGCCATGTCCGGCCAGGGAGATCTGGCGATGTCATCTACGGCTGCACACTTGGCATGTCCCGTGCGTGTGGAGCGCTCCATGCTCGGTTTGTGGCAGTCCTCGAACCTCCAAGGCGCAGCCATGAACGGACGATTTCGCGAAACGGACATCGACCTGGTAGGAGCCGGGGAGCTGGCGCAACTGGAGTCGCGCGTCAAGTCCCGTCTGAACGGGCAGGTTCGGGATCTTCGTCTGCTTGTGGGATCACGGCTGGTGCGCGGCGACCTGCATGTGCATGGATGGGTGTACAAGATGGAGACTGGTCAGGTCTTCGCTTTCGATGCGGCCAGTGGCCAGTTCCTTCCCATTGCGGAATACAAATATCCGGAGAGTGAAACCACTGTTCGACGTCGCACCGAACCCGCCATCTGACCTGGAGCCATTAGCAGGGACAATTGCTGAAATGACGTCTCATCGACAAGGATTCTGGCGCGAGGCATGCGCGATTCAGGGATCGGTCACGCCGCACGTCCTGCCGCTCGTCGCCGGATTCGGAGCGATCGCCGCAGTGATCTGCGGCATCGCGTGGTTTGCCGAAATCCGGTGGCAGTTGCGAATCAGCCTTGCCGTCGCACCTTATGAAATCGCCGGAGCCGTCTTGGGCCTCTTGCTCGTTTTGCGCAGCAATGCAGGCTATGAGCGCTGGTGGGAAGCCCGCAGGCTGTGGGGCGGAATCGTCAATCAATCGCGCAACCGTGCCATCAGCGCCATGTGCTATGGCCCAAACGACGCAGGATGGCGAAGTCGGTTTGTCAAATGGGTGGCCGTCTTTCCACACATTGCGCGCGTCAGTCTGCGCGGCGAATCGACGCCGGCAGAGATCGCCAGCTTGATTGGGTCCGATGAGGCAATCAGCGTCGCGAATGCGAACCACCGCCCCAGCTGTGTCGCCTTGCGGCTGGGGAAACTGCTGCAGGAAGCCTGCGGCCAACTCGGCATGGACAGATTCGCGTTCCTGCAACTCGACCGCGAGCGGGCACAGTTGATTGATCACATCGGCGCCTGCGAGCGCATCCTGAAGACGCCGCTCCCATTGGTCTATGCCATCAAGGTCCGCCGATTCATCGTGCTGTTCCTTGTGACCCTTCCCTTCTCGCTCTTGCACCGCGTTGAGAACGACTGGCTCGTTCCTTTGGTGACAATGTTGGTCGCCTATCCGCTGGTGTCGCTGGACCAAATTGGCGTCGAGCTTCAGAACCCTTTTGCTACATCTCAACTGAGTCATCTTCCCCTGACCGACATTTCGTCGACCATTGAGCAGAACGTCATTGGCCTGTTGGGCGCAGACCAGCCGGTCGTCGGACTCACTCGCCCGGAGAGCGATGGACAAGGCTTATCCTTACGACCGCCGAGTGCGGATGCGCCTGGTACATCTTGCGCGACGATTTGCTGCAATCGTGAGCCAGGATCGTTCGGAAAGGACTTCGAATGACGCCGACTCAAGAGCAAGAGGCGAGGGTCTGGCACGCCGAGCCAGCCGACGCTGTCCTCGCCGCCTGGAGTACGTCTGAGAGAGGCCTGTCGCAGGCGGAGGTCGAGCGCCGCCAACACCAATTCGGCCCCAACGTGCTCCCCGAGCGGGGGCCGACGGCGGTGTGGAGGATCGTGTTACGGCAGTTTGTCAGCCCGCTGATCTATATCCTCGTGGCTGCTGCGGTCGTCTCTGTGTTGATCGGCGACATGAAGGACGCCGGCTTTATCGCCGTGGTGTTGATGCTCAACGCCGTCATTGGGGCCTACCAGGAGTGGCAGGCGGAGCAGAGCAGCCACGCACTCAAGAAACTGCTCCGGATGCACGCCCAGGTGGAACGCGATGGGGAAGTGCGGGAAGTCAAGTCCGAGGAGGTCGTTCCGGGCGACGTGCTGTGGCTGGAGTCAGGAAACCGCGTGCCGGCAGACATTCGACTGCTTTCCGCGCAAGGCCTCGAGGTGGACGAATCGTTGCTGACCGGGGAATCGCTGGCGGTGAGAAAAGATGCTGCCTGGCGGGGCGCGGAGGAGGCCACGCTCGCGGATCGGCAGAACATGACATTTGCGGGCTCGCTGGTCGCTCGTGGACGAGCGAAGGGAGTCGTCGTCGCCACCGGGACGGCAACCAGTGTCGGCCAACTGGCGTTGGATGTGATGGGCAGCAGCGGCGGCAAGCCGCCTCTGTTGGATCGCATGGAACGATTCACAAACTACGTGGCCGTCGGCACATTGGTCGCAGCCTGCGGCATCGGCCTGCTGGGGATTGTGCTGGGGGGTTACACGCTCGTCGAGACGTTCTTCTTCGTGGTCGCGCTGGCCGTGGCCGCCATTCCCGAAGGATTGCCGGTGGCGATTACTGTGGCGCTCGCCGTGGCGACCACGCGGATGGCCAGGCGAAACGTGATTGTCCGCCAACTCACAGCCGTCGAAGGCCTGGGGAGTTGTACGCTGATCGCGACGGACAAGACAGGTACACTCACCTGCAATGAATTGACGGTGCGCGAAGTCTGCCTAGCCAACGGCGATGTGTTTCCTGTGACCGGCCAAGGATTCGCGCCACAAGGCGAGGTGCTCCAGGCGGGACGTCGTACGGACCCGGCCGACCACCCCCGTTTGGCCTCGACGATCCGCGCCGCCGTGCTGTGCAACGAGGCCGATCTGCACCACCGGAACGGCGAGTGGGTGTGGCGCGGAGATGCCGTCGACATTGCGGCATTGAGTTTGGGCGTGAAGTCGGGCATGCATCGCGAACAGGTTCTGGATGAGTTTCCAGAGGTGAGCAGCATCCCCTTCGAGCCGGAGCACCAGTTTGCGGCCTCGTTCCATCGCAGCGGCGAGCACGTCGAAGTCTTCGTAAAGGGCGCGCCGGAGCGCGTGCTGGACATGTGCGGCGATCAACTCTCGCAGGCGGATCGGGCCCGATTGGATCAGGCGGCGATGGGGATGGCGGCACGTGGACTGCGCGTGTTGGCCGTAGCTTGCGGAGAACTTGTCGAGAAACTTAATTCCGAAGATGTTCCGCCGCAGCCCAGGAACCTGACGCTGCTCGGATTCCTGGGAATGATCGACCCATTACGTGCGGGAGCACAGGAGGCCGTGGCAGATTGCCGCCGGGCGGGTGTCCTGGTCTCGATGGTGACCGGCGATCACCGCGTCACGGCATTGGCCATCGCCCGTGAACTCGGACTGGCGGATCGGGACGAGCAGGTTGTCACCGCCGCCGATTTGGACGGGAAGTCGGCTGATCAGTTGGCAGAAATGGTTCAGCGGGTGCGAGTGTTTGCACGCGTCACGCCCCGCCAAAAGTTGCAAATCGTTGAGGCGGCACGCAACGCCGGACACTTCGTCGCCGTCACCGGCGATGGCGTCAACGATGCGCCGGCGCTGCGTGCAGCAAACATCGGCGTGGCGATGGGCAAGTCAGGGACGGACGTGGCCCGCGAGGCGTCGGAACTGGTGATCAGCGACGACAACTTCAGTTCCATCGTCGGCGGGATCGAAGAGGGCCGCATCGCTTACGACAATATTCGCAAAGTGATTTACCT
>CAZWGW010000799.1:0-3707 GCA_964633565.1 uncultured Planctomycetaceae bacterium | reverse complement strand
CCGCGGAATTCCACGACGACGGGCCGGCGCTGCCGGCCGTCAATCCTGACGCGCTGCCGGCCGGCGGGATGCTCCGAGCGCTCCCCCGATTTCTGATAATGCCGATCGTCCCGGGAGCGGATCGGGTTCGCGGCTCTGCGGCCGCTTCGGTGAAGCCGGTGTCGTCGGTGCGGTTCGCGGCGACACGGGCGGCGCTGCGGGTCGGGAAGTGTTCATCGGCACGCGCGCCAGTCCCACGGCAGAGGGTTCTGGCACCATCGCGCGGACACGCGCCGGAGGCGATTCGGGTTCCTCATCCAGGCTGGCCGTTGTGGCGCGACCCCGAAGCCGGTCCCAGCCCGACGACAGCCAGTTCGCGTGCCGCACTCCGTTCGCATCGGGCAGGTCCCGCATGTCCGAGTTCTGGCCTGCGGGAAGCGGCAACTGCGGATTGGCGGCCGGCGGCTGGTCGGGCGCCGGCGCCGGCGGGCCACCCTCGTCCAGCCATTCCTGCGGCACTGCCGGCGGCAGCGGCTCCGGCTCGGACGTGACCTGCTCCGTCCACTCCAGCGGAGTGTCGATCCACATCCCTTCGTTGTCGAGCTGCATGATGCCCAGTTCGCGGTACAGCGTCATTCGGGCGGAGTAGTGAGCCAGCCAGACGCTCATGTAGGCGTCCTGCGCCGTCTGCAGTGCGGTGAGCGCCGAAAGCAGGTTTTGCGCGGCCGTCGGTCCGAACGCCTGCGGCGGTTGTCCGGGCAACGCGGGCGCGATCGGTTCACTGAGCGCTTCGCGGGTCTGATCGACGCGGCGGATGGCGATGGCAACGGCGCGCCGCTGGATCTCCAGGTTGAGCTCGAGCTGTTTCAGGGTTCGCAGCAGCGTCCTCATCGTCTGGTGGACGCCGTCCTCGTACTGGATCAGTTGCCGGCGGGCGCGCTGATAGGCGATGAGCTGCTCGCGGAACCGGTTGCGTTCCACGAGGCGCGTCAGCGGGGGATCGAACTGCAGCGACGCGCGCAGATTACCCGTGTTGTCGTTGAAGTTGAGCGGGTTGTCGCGCACCGTGCTGACGTTGCCGCTGAAGTTGACCGTCAGGTTCGACTTCAGCAGATTGGCGTTGAATTCGATCAGCCGCCAGGTGTCGACGAGCGAGGCGCGATTGTTCATCCAGTCCAGCCGGTTCGCGCGGGCAATCTCGAACGCGACTTCGGGTGAGAGTTTCACCGGATCGAGGGTGATCTGTTCGGCACGGGCCCGCGCCTGAATCAGGCTCACGTCGCTGGTAATGGCCTGCAGTTCAATCAGCAGCCGGATGATGCCATCCGACGCGCCGGCAGGATCGGCCTCGGCCTGCTCTCTGATCCGTTCCAACTGCGTACCTGCGGCTGCGAATCGTTCACGGAGCAGTTCCAGGTTTCGCTCAAGCTGGGCTGCTTCGGCGTCGAACTGGGCCTGCTCGGCCGGCGTCATCGTTGTTTTGCGCGCCTCGCCCGTCGAGTGCATCGCCTGCAGCTCGGCCGGCGTCGCATCGATCAGCGCCTGGATGTGCGGCTGCAGCTCGGTAATCCGCGCGAGTGTCGGCTCCAATTCCGCAGCGGTTGCAGCGTCGGACAGTTCCCCGAACGCCTGGAATGTCTGGTCGAGGTCCGCCTGCACCTGGCGGACGTCGCCGCGAATCAGCCGGAACGGCACGATGAAACCGTCGTCGAGTTCGATATCGAGGTCCGGCGGCAGCCCCAGCGTCTCGCGCTTGTAGGCGTCGAGCCGGTCCTGCAACCCGTTTCGCGTCTGCAGCAGGCTGGCCTCCGCGGTGGCGATGCTCTGCCGAAGCTGATCGACCTGTGCGATGTCAATCAATCCGGCGTCGAGGTATGCCTCCAGCAGCGTCAGGTTCTGCGTCTGTGAGTACAGCGCTTCCTCCTGGTTGCGGATCTGCTGGAGTCGCTGGATCAGCCCGATGAATCCATCCTGGGTCCCGGCGCCGCCGCCGGCCACGCCGGCAACGGCCGTCGCAGCGCCCCCGCCGAACCCGCCGAACCCGCCGCCGGCGCCGCCCGCTCCACCCACTCCGGCGAATCCGCTCCCGAGGCCCGTGAAACCCGCCAGACCTGCGCCGAAGAACCCGCCGCGCCGCGACGGCCCCTCGGTTCCGCCGTCCCCGATGACCACATTCGTATAGAAGCCTTGCCGGTAGCGCTCCATCGCGCGGAGGTTCCCCAGGAGCACGCGTTCCACGAGCGTTACCTGCTCGAGGGCGACGGCCCGGCCGCCGGAACGCAGCAAAGGCTGGATCAGGCTGAAGTTCAGGAGCGACGTCGTATTGGTGCTGCCGTCTCCGGAAAAGTTCCAGACGATGTTGTTTGCCAGCCCGACCAGCAACTGTCCCCCTGTCGCCAGCCTGCGATTGAGGGTGTAGTCGGAATCGAGCGACAGCCGGTCGCCGTTCGGCCGTGCTGGGTCCACATACGTGAGCAGTTCGCCCCCCGAAAACATCACGTCAAAACTGAAGCGTTCCGTGCTGACGTCGAGAGCGGATAGATAGATCGTTTCGAGCTGCGTCTGGTAGTCACGTGAATGGATGCGCGCCAGGCGGAGGGACGTCGGAACGTCCAGAACGAGCTTCCCCTCCGGCGTGATCCGGCCGACGGAACCAAGACCGTCCCGCCAATAGGGGTTCTCCAGCGTGCTTCGGTCGCCGTAGTCGTGCCAGCCGCTGTAGGCCCGTTTGCCGTCGATGCAGTGCATCAGCTCGTGCGATGCGGGGTCGTCCGGCGGCATCGGAGGGAAGCTGGGATCGTAGATGCTGTCGTCGTAGCGGCTGCGGGGGTCCATCTCGATCGTGAACTCCGGCATGTCCCAGCGCGGGTCGTTCGACTTCTCCTGGACGAGGATCGAGACCTCCTTGTCGGCCGCCTGCCGGTAAAACGTGCGGTTGCAGCCGCAGGCGGCCGTGAGCAGCGCCGTCAACAGCGCGGCGCGCCGTGCTGCGCCGCGCGAGCGTCTGCCGATCGTCATGACTCCTCCCCCCATCGTGCGCCCAGACACTCGGCACAGATCTGACTGATCCCTGGTGCGTTCCCGCCTCCCTGCCGTAACCGCCCCCTCACGGCGCGCAGCACAAGCAAGACTGCGACTCTCGATCAGCATCGGACCAACGCCGTGTCGGACTTTAACGGATGTAGCGGCCGTGCGGGAGAACCGGATGGCGCCGCCTGCGCCCCCGTGTTGACAGTCCGTTTTCCGCACGGATAGACTCAAGTTCCGGGACAGGCGCTGCCGGCTGCTCCGAGGATCGCCCGCCAACCATCCCAACCTTCACCGGCGATCTCGCGCCGTGACCGACGACCAGTTCGACGCCTGTGAATCCGCGATCGGCTATCGGTTCCGGGACCGCGCCCTGCTCCGTCAGGCGCTGACGCATTCTTCCGCGGCACGGACCCGGCTCGAGTCCAATGAGCGCCTGGAGTTCCTCGGTGACGCCCTGCTCGGCGCCATCGTCTGTGAACGGCTGTTCGAACTGTTCCCGGACCGCGAGGAAGGTGAACTGACGCGAATCAAGTCGGTCGTCGTGAGCCGCGCGGGCTGCGCGCGGGTCACGCGCAAGCTCGACCTCCAACGGTACCTGCTGACCGGGAAGGGGATCGTCTCCCAGCAGCGCGTGCCTGGATCGATCCTGGCGGCGGTGTTCGAGGCGGTCGTCGCGGCAATTTATCTGGATGGGGGCT
>CAZWGW010000798.1:946-3710 GCA_964633565.1 uncultured Planctomycetaceae bacterium | reverse complement strand
CATGCATGCCGAGTTCGTCGGTCGCGCCGTACATCAGGCCCCCTTTGACGCCGCCCCCCGCCAGCAGCATCGAGAAGCCGGTGTTGTGATGGTCGCGTCCCGCCTTGGCGGCGTCCTTGTTCTTGTCGTTCTGCGCATAGGGCGTGCGGCCGAACTCGCCCCCCCAGACGATCAGCGTTTCGTCCAGCAGGCCGCGCGCCTTGAGATCGGTGATCAGGGCCGCCGTCGCCCGGTCACTGTCGGCGCACAGTGTGCGGTGTTTCTTGTTATTCTCGCTGTGCGTGTCCCACGGCTGCTTTTCCTTCTTGTCGACGTAGCAGACCTCGATATATCGCACACCGCGCTCGGCCAGCCGCCGCGCCAGCAGGCAGCTCTGGCCGAACTCCGTCCGGCCGTACAGGTCGCGCAAGTCGTCCGGCTCGCGTGAGACGTCGAACGCCTCGGCCGCCTCGCGCTGCATTTCAAACGCCAGTTCCATCGCGCGGATCTGCGACTCCAGGAGCGCGTCGCCCTCGCGCTCCTCCAGGTGCCGCCGGTTCAGTGCCAGCAGCAGGTCGAGTTGTCGCCGCTGCTCTTCGCGGCTCAGCGATGGATGGTGAATGTTTGCCAGCAGGTGATCCACCTGCAGGTCGTTCGTGTCGACGGCGGTCGCCTGGTATTCGCCGGGCAGAAATGAATTGGACCACAACTGCGGACCGACGACCGGCATGCCGGGCGAAAGCACAACGAACGCCGGCAGGTTCTGGTTCTCCGAGCCGAGTCCGTATGTCGCCCACGATCCCAGGCACGGCCGCACCGGTTGCTGGTGGCCGCAATGCATGAGCAAGAGGCCCGGCTCATGGTTGGGGACGTCGGTGTGCATCGACCGGATCACGCACACATCGTCGGCATGCTGGGCGAGGTTCGGGAACAGCTCGCTCATCACGACGCCGCTCTCGCCGTGCGGGGCGAACTTGAACGGCGACGGCATGAAGCCGGTCCCTTTGGTCTTCTCCTTCCCCTCGGGCTGCTCCCCTTCGTGGTCGGCCAGTGCCGGCTTGGGGTCGAACGTGTCGACGTGCGAGGGGGCGCCGTTCATGAACAGGTAGATGACGCGCTTTGCCCGGGGTACGAAGTGCGGGCCTTTGGCTGCGGGACCGGTTGACTCTGCCGCAGCGCGGCCGAGCAGGCCGCCCGCATCGAGCGCCCCGGCGAGGCCGATCAGGCCGAAGCCGGCGCCGGTGCGGTGGAGGAGGGAACGACGTGAAAACGAGAGGGAGTCGCTCATGTCACTTCAATCTCCCGCATCAACTCGTTGGGGACAATTTCGATCTCTGCTGTTCCGCCGTGAAACGTCGCGGAGAACAATTCCAGGCATCCATCATGTCCCAGAATGAGTGGGGCATCATCAGCCTCAATCAACTCCGCGAAACCGACAATGGCCGGCCAGCGGACCGTCTCGGTTCCATCGTACAGCTCGAGTTCCAATTCTCCATAGCGGACCGGCAACATGGTGCCTCCCACTCCCTGCACCTTCCCTGAATCATCTTCGATCCATCGCACGCCGACGTAATCCGCGACCGATTTTGACATGAGCGTCTCATCCGCCCCGGTGTCTAGCAGAGCGTCCCACCGGCGGGACCGTCTCGTTCCATGAATTCGCACTGAGATCACCGGTCGAAGAATCAACCGGAATTCGTCCGGCGAATTCGGAATCTCCGCGATGTACTGGCGATACGAGAATGTCATCTGGACCCTATGAAGCGAGCATCGGCTGGCGGAACTCGCTCGAAAATCGGATCATCGATTTTTCGTCGTTCGACCTCTTCGCATAATTCCGGCAACGTGTCCGCAGCCGCAACAATTTCCATGTGGTCGGCACTCCACGCAATCCACTTGCGCGCGTACTCAACAGGTACTGGCGGAGGCTGGGGCCTGGAGTTCTTCTGGATCATGTTTGCGAGATCGTATACTTGTCGGCCGCGACTCATTGAATGATACAGCTCTGAAAATCGACGCGCAATACGGCATCAATCATCCGCGACTCACCGAATCTCAGTTCGAGCAACATGGCCCACATGCCACTCGTCAATGGGGCGAGTCTTTGCTCCCGGTAAGCAATCCAAAATCATGCTCAGTCACTCTGCGTGTGGCTTGAACGAACCATGCCCACGGCTTTTCAGGGTCGCGACCTTTGAACGAATTCAGTTGCTGCCGCAACTTTGCATCGATCACAACCGGTGAATCCAGGTACAACTGGACGTCCTGCAGCGAACATACCCACGGATAATCCACGGAAGACGTGCCATCTGGGCGGCTCTTTTTTTGCGGCGCTGACGAAAGCGTCGCATGGGCGACAATCCCTTTGGTGGTTGCGTAGAACGCGATACGGTCACCCGCTTTCATGTGCTTTCGTCCCGCAGTACGCTGACCAAAAGCATAATAGTGCCCTTTGCCGACCAAGCGTTCGATGCATTCGTCGGCAGTCTCGTCCTCCGCTGACTTTACAGGCGTCAACCAGAACCCAGCATCCCCTGTGTCAACAGGCGCCTCATCGTCGACATTCGGCGCTCCATTCGGTTCGGGTTCAGCCATCAGTGCGGTGATCAGGTCAATGATCGGATCGATTTTCGGGCCCGACGGGCGAAGGATGCCCAGTATGTCCTGGTGACTCAGTCCGTACTCCGACTTGAGTTCGACCAGTGACAACAGTGAGTCGATGGTGATCACGCGAAGCTTATGCGTCCGCTTCTCGGCGATGATTGCATTTTCAAGGTGAGTCAAT
>CAZWGW010000798.1:0-936 GCA_964633565.1 uncultured Planctomycetaceae bacterium | reverse complement strand
GTCCACATATCCGATCAAGGTAGCCGTCTTGATCGCGTACGCGTCAGTCGTCTTGACCTCCGCAACGATGTGAAAGTCTTTCGGCGATTGCCAGTGGCCATCGAATCCAAGCTGCCCCTGGACACCTTGAAAGCGTCCAAACGTAACATCGAATTCAAGGAGCGATGCCGCGAAGTTGGTCAAGTCTTGCAGTGCACGGTTGTATTGAGAGCCAGACTTGGTTACGCATTCCTGGATGTAGTCGCGCAATTGGCCTACATCGGTCGCGTTGTCCTTGAGGAAACGACGGAATCGCTCGCGCGGTGTCTCGTTCCCAGGTGAATCATCCAGTTCGCCGACAAGCGCGAGGATCTGTGTCAGTGTCATGTCCATGCGTCAACCCCGCGATAACTCCAGCACGTCAGAATCTGACACCATGACGATCGATCGATGTCAGTCGACCACCAGCAGCTCATTCCCCGCCAGCAGCACATGCGCATACTCCGTCCACTGCTCCTCCCCCGCCGATGACCCGACGAACGCCAGCCCCAACTGCAACTCCTCATGGTCCGGAGCGCGCCCATAAAGCAACTGATACGCCCGCTCGATGCGCGCTCGCGCATCATCCCCCGCTTCGCGCACCAGTCGCTCGCGCAGCGCCTCCGCCTGCCGCACCATGAACGGACTGTTCAGGACGAACAGCTTCTGCAGGGGCGTCGTCGTCTGCACCCGCCCGGGGTTGTGCGTATTGGGGTCGGGGAAATCGAACAGCGCCAGCAGCTTGTTCAGCTCCAGCCGGCTGATCTCGCTGTAGATGGTGCGGCGTGACTCGTCGGGCGACGCGGGATTGATCGACTTCCCGCCGACCGTCGCATCAAGCCGGCCCGAGACGAACAGGATCGCATCGCGCCACGTCTCCACGTCCAGCCGCTTGCGATTCATCCGCCACAACAGCTT
>CAZWGW010000797.1:0-3711 GCA_964633565.1 uncultured Planctomycetaceae bacterium | reverse complement strand
TCTACTACGACTCTCGCCGCAACCTGGTTACCCGCGGCGTGATCCCGCGGCCGGAGCCGCGCTATGCCGACCGCGTGCCGGATCCGTTTCCTGGTGGTTTCGTGCCCGATCCGTGACGTGCGCTCCTGCGCCGCTGAAACAGCAGCAGACTGATCAGAACCAGGAGCGCGGGATCCGCAGGACCACCGCCACCGCCGCCTCCGCCGCCGCCGCCGCCCCCGGGCGGAGGAGGTGGTGGCGGTGGCGGCGGATTGACGCTCGGTGCCGGTCCTTCGGCGCGGCGCACCAGCACTGTCACAAACGCGACGTTCGACACATTTCCCTGGTCATCGCGCACCTGATAGGAAAACTCTTCCTGGCCACCGGAACCGGCGGTCGGCGTGTACTGGATTGCGCCGGTCGATGCATTCGCGACGGCGCTGCCGGATCGGGGCGCGACGACGATTTCAATGGTCGACGGATCAATGCTGGACTCCAGATCACCGTCATTCGCGAGGACGTTGAGCGTGGATGTGCCCGTGGACGGGACCAGGTACCCATCGGCATTGGCGCTCGGCCGTCCATCCGGAATGACCCAGGGTTCCAGTCCCTTCAACCCGTCACTGGCATAAAAGACCAGATCATTTCCAAGCAGAAAAATGCTGTCCGGAACCGCCGTCCATGGGCTGTTGACCGGGAGGCCACTGCCCCCGGGAAACTCTGCCAATGGCCTGGTGCGTTCCGGAGTGCCGTCGCTCGACCACAGCGAGAATTGGCTCGAAGTCAGCGGGCTGATGCCGACCAGTCGGTCCGCAACCGCCAGCACCGGCCAGAACTGTTGATTCGCGCCAGTCGGCAGCGTTACCGGCCTCTCGACGGAAAATCCGTCGGTGCTGTAGAGGCCGTTGGGGCTCGTGCCATGGAACCAGGCCCGGTTGCGCCAGACCGGAAACGGTTGCTCCATGCTTGGACCGCCAAATGCCCCGGAGGAAAGCCGTTGCGTGCCGGCGACCGAGCCATCCGTCACGTACAGGGGGCATGAGTTGGGTCCGGTGCAAGCGGACCGGAATATGGTTCGCGTGCCGACGGCCGTGATGTTGACCGGCTCCTGCGGCACGGAGCCGAGCTGAAATGTTCCCGCTGCCGTGCCATCCGTACGCCACAACTGTCGAGTGGAAGGTGAACCACCATCGGATGCGGTGAAGAAGATCAGCCCATTTGAAACAGTCAGGTGTCGCGCTCCGAGCGCGTGTCCGGCCTGGAATACTCGCGCAGTCCCCGCCGCCGTGCCATCGGTCCTCCAAATGGAGTCCAGTGCGTCAAAGTAGATTTGCCCGTTGTACCGCACCGAATGACAAATCGTAATTTGCCCGTCCGGCGATCCAGACGGCAGCAACCGTGACGTTCCGGCAATCGTGCCATCAGTCACGTAGATTCCACTGCGCTGGCCGTCGATTGCGTTGAACAGCGCAACGCCACCGATAGTCGGGAGACGTGACTCGCAGGTGCCGTTGAAACCAGATTCCTGGCCTGGTGCGATATCGCTCAGCAATACGTCCGTCGAATCATTCAGGTCGTAAGCGTGAAGCTCGAGACCCGTCGCTTCGCGATAACTCGCGTAGAGAAGCTTGTTGCCGAGCGCCGTCGGCGTTCCCGCACTGGTCACGGTGAGCCCGGCGTCACCCAGGTCCAGCATCACGGTACCCGCGGATGTCCCATCGGTGCGCCACAGGCGGCTTACGGACGACGCGTCAAACGCCGCGAAGTAGTAGAAACCGCCAATGATGACCCCGGGGCCAGGATGCGATGACGGCGTCGCGACGGCGTCTGCAATGTCGCGAAGCAGCGTCAGATTGCCGGCCGTGCCATCCGAAAAGAACAGTTCGCCACCGACGGCCGGATCGTTGATCCCAAAAAAATGCATGCCGTTGAGCCGGGCAGAATCGGAAAACAGGAATCCAGGCGTAAACCCCGACCCGATACGCACTGTCCCGGGTTGCGTTCCAGTGGTGCGCCAAAGGCTGAGTCGCGCCTCTCCGAGTTCATCGGGATCACCTGGCTCGATGAGTTCGCTGGCGAAAAAGTACGCTGCGCCTCCTCCAACCGCAAATCCGCCGGCCTGCGCTTCCATTGTGCGCAGGCCGACGAGGTCGATCGGCACTGTCCCCGCGGTCGTGCCATCCGACGCATAGAGCCGCGCATATCCGGATGTCTCCCGCATGCTGATCAGAATGCGCGAGCCGACCGGCCGCATATCCTGTGCGCCCCGATCTGGAACCGCGGAGACAAACTCGTATACGAACCGGGCATTTCCCGAAGACCCGTTCGTTACCCAGAGTTCGAGCGAACTTGCGCCGTAGACGATGTAATAGAGCAGGCCGCCAGCAGAAATCATGCTGGCTCCAATGGAAAGTGGCGCCGGCCCTAGCCGAACGGCCGTGCCATTTTCGAGACGATACAAGCCGGTGGCGCCGCCTGACCCGAAAACAAAGAGCCGCGTCCCGTCCACGTGGACGCTGAGGTTGTCAATTCCCGCCGTGCCCGGGACGATGTCGGGAACCGCGACAGGAGCCGCCCCGGACGAGGCGATGAACCAGAATTCGTAGCCACGCGCGCCGTCGTCCGCCGTGAAATAGGCGCCCGCGTCCGTGACGATGATTCCCTGCGGAGACGAGGACCCGGCACCCGGGCGCAAATCCACAACGATTTGCGTGCCACTTGCCGTGCCGTCGGTCGACCACAATTCCAGACCGGACGTATTCGAGTTGTAGGGAAAATACATTCGGCTGCCGAAAGTCTGTAGCTGCCCCAGAGCCCCAAATGGAGATGCCGGCAATTCGACAATCCTCACTGTTCCCGCCAGCGTGCCGTCGCTGCGCCAAAGCGCGACGTTTTGCTGGGGGTCGCGATGCAGGAAGTAGATTGCTCCATTGAATGCGGTGAAGGGCCCGAACAGCTTTGGCTGTTGAGGGCTATTGTCGAGACTATTGGGCGTTATGTTCGCGACGATCCGCGTGCCGGATGGAGTTCCGTCCGTCGCCCACACTTCTGCGAAATTGGTGCCGTCATCCGCCGTAAAGAACAGTTGGTTCCCGACCACCGTGTACTGTTGTGGGTTAGATGAGTTTGGGCCTGGCCGCACGTCCGCAAGCAGGCGTGTCCCTGCTTCAGTTCCATCGGTTACCCACGGCTCGCGGCCCGTACGGCCGTCATCCGCGGTAAATACGGCCAGGTTGCCGAACGGCGTGAATGGGAACGGCTGAGAATTCTGCGGCGCCGGATCATCGTTGAGGTCGCGCATTAACTCAGCGCTGAGAGCTGCGTTGGCGCCAGCAAGTCCGAGCGTCGCAAGGATTGACACGAACGTCAGGCGGCAGACTGTCATGGTCCCCCCTTCTGGCCCATGCCGCGATCTCGCTTTTGAGTATAAGGCGCACCGCGCCGTCAATCGGTGAAAGGAATAAATTGGCCGCTAAACAGATGCTTAGAGCTTTGGTTGCTCCACGCGAAGCGGCATAATCCCGTGCCAGACTCGCCAATCAAGCCGGCCGGTGCGGAACTTCATGGCAACCGAACTGCTTTTCCGTGACGACGCCTACCTGAAGACCGCCACGGCGCGCGTCATGGCGGCCCGCGACGGTTTCGTCGAGCTCGACCGCACGATCTTCTATCCGCTGGGCGGCGGCCAGCCGGGCGACACGGGATACCTCGTGCGCGAAAACGGCGAGCGCA
>CAZWGW010000796.1:0-3714 GCA_964633565.1 uncultured Planctomycetaceae bacterium | reverse complement strand
TCGAGATCCCGGACTCAAGGAAGGACGACTTCCGCCGGGAGATCATGAACTACATCGGCGCGCTGGCCATCGACGGCAAGACCTTCAACTACCGCACCAACGAGCGGTTGCAGAAGGCGCTCGAAATGAAGCTGTTCGAGGACCAGAAGGACACGATCAAGCTCACGAGCCTGGTGTCGCAGGTGGTGGACAAGGACACGCAGGAGAAGATCGACGTCGTCAAGGGACGGCTGATCCGCGACTACGGCTACAACGAGGAGTCGGCGACCGACGTGCTGCAGTATGTGGCGAGCATCTTTGCGCGTGGGGATGCGAAGGGAGGGAAGGAGTAGGCCAACTTTTTGATGGGCGGCAAGCGGCAAGTTCGGTTAGAATAGTGCAGGTTGGGCCGCCGCCGTTGGGGTCGCGACATCGTGCTGCATCCCGGCCGGCACTACGATGGTGCCCCAGTTGGCGAAGTAATCATGTCGAGCACGCTCTGGACTTCCGACGACACTGCCGCAGCAAAGCGGATCTGGGAGGAATACCAGCACACGCACGATCTCTCAGACCGAACTGGGCAAGTTGCCGGCATCGATCCGCAGACAGGCCAAGTCTGGTTCGGCGCCTGGATCACGGATATCGTCGCCGACCGAAAATCACGAGGGTTGACTTCGCCGCTGTTCTTCGAGCGCGTCGGCTCTCCCACTTGCCTGCGCAAGGGAGGCCGGCGGTGATTGTGGGCCGCGTCAACAGCGATAACGTTCCTGAGATTACGCTCACCATCGGGAACGACGACTGGCCGGCGATCATCGACACCGGCTTCAACGGCGATCTTGAGTTGCCTCAACCGTTGTTCCAGTCACTCGCTGCAGTGTACGTTGGAACGCTGACGTCTTCATTGGCGGGCGGTCAGACGGTCGTCGAGGACTGCTATCAGGTTCGAATCCCGTTCGACGGCGAGGTGCTGTCGGCTCAGGCGACATTTGTAAATGCGCAGAGCCTGCTGATCGGGACACGATTGCTACAGGGCTATCGGCTCACGGTCAATTTTCCGGAGAGGGCTGTTCAACTGGAACGAGCCTCGGGAGCATCGGAATCTCGCCAGTCATCCGACTAACTCATGCCTCGCCTCCGATGGATCGCAATTGTCCTGCTCACCGCCGCCCCAAACCTCTCGTCGGCGCAGGAGGAAGTTGCCGAGTCCGATGTGCCAGCAAGGATTCTGGTCGAGCAGTTGCTTTCAGACGATGAGACCGTGGCACAGCGCGCGGCCGAAGCCCTTCTGCGGCGCTGTGAGTTTGACTTCGACTGGTGGGACGGTAACCCGATGGAGATTGCCGCACACGAGCGAGTCGTTGAGGAACTGCGACCGCACGTCCAGCAACTGATCTCCGCGCTCGATGACCAAGACGCCGCTGTACGCGATTCCGCCTTGTATTGCGTCATGTTGCTGGGCCCTGCGGCACAGGAGGCGGCGCCACACATCTGGGATCTTGCGCGACGCGGAGACTTAAGGGAGTCCGACGACGATGCGTCGAGCGGCGAATTGTTCAGCGCACTTGCCGCGCTGCGCAGTATCCTTCCGGACGACGTGCCGGCCACGGAGTTCGTCGTACGGCTGCTGCGTGAGCTTCCCGAGGAGCAGAAACGTCGGCTGCGCGAACTCCGCGTTGTCCGCGAAGCACTCGGGCAGGATGGAAATTCGCAGCTCGACGTCGACGGCGTCGTCAACTACACAGTCAGTGGCTCGTACCTGGCAGCATGCTCGGTGCCGCTCCTTCGGCTGGGATGGGGAGCGGCAGAGGTCCCGGGACTTCTGGAACTGACGACATCCGAGTTCGCGCTCGTGGTGCGCCTGCACGCGGTCCTGGCGCTGACTGTGATGGGCGAGGAAGCCATGTCGGCTGTGCCGGCATTAATGCAACTGCTCGATGCGGATGAAGTCCTGCTGAGGTATAGCGCGGCGAATGCGTTAGTCGTGATTCAACTGGATGAGGCGCCGCTCAATGAGATCCTCAGCCGGGCGCGCCTTCCGAACGAGGATCAGGTCGAGTTGTGCGAGTGGCACTGCGAATTGTGCTCGGAGGAACAAAGAGAACGGGATAGTTTCAAGGGCTTGGACGCGGACGCGATTCAATACTACATCAATGCCCTGAAGTACGGTCGCGGCTCCGTTCGCCGCGAGGTCCTGCGGCAAATCAAGCTGGCCGGTCCGAATGCCGCCGCCGTTCTCCCCGAAATCGACGCGGCGTTGAGCGATCCCAATGAGATGACGCGCCGTCTGGCAGAGGAGGCAATCGCCGCCATTCAGCCGACGCGTGGCCCGGACGGCGACCAACGACCATCGAATAGAGCTGCTTCAATCACGTGAGACCGACGACACCGCATACAGTTCAACGCTGCGTCCGTCCGGATCAACCACCACGGCACGGCGGCCCCATTCCGAGTCGGCTGGCGGCCGCGCAATGCGCGCACCGGCCGCCACCAGTGACTCCACAACGCCATTCAGGTTGGTCACCGTAAGTCCCAGTCTCAACGTCGTGTCAACCGGGGTCTGATCCTTGCAAAGCGGGTACAGTTCGAGGACGACCTCTCCCGATCGGCCGGCATAATGCTCCGGCCCCGAGCCGTGCGTTTCGGCCGCAAACTCGATACCGATGAGCGCGTAGAATGCACGCACCGATTCCAGTTGACGGGTCTTGAGCACGAGCAATCGCAGTACCGGGCTGGTCGTTGGGCTCGCCGCAGAATGGCCGATTGCGGCCCCCGCATTTTCATTCATCCGCGGCAGCCGGTGCTTCTCGAATCGTTCAATAGTAAGCGTGAATCCCTGCGGGGAGCGAAAAACGGGACTGTTTGCTGCTTCGTCAATATGCAGGTGGTATCCTGAAATCGGGGATTCGACGGTTGCAATAATCGCTGCCGCCAGTGCATAGAAACCCGCTCGATCACCCTGCAGCACGACCTCCTGCATCGTGTCTGGTGACTGGCTGGGGATGACTTTGAGCGTAAGACGTGCACGATCGGGCGGTACGAATTGACCACAGCCTTGTGAACTGTACGGCAATAGTAACTCGACAGAGCGCGGTGCTTCCATCTTACTCTCCAATCACCTTCACCAGCACCCGCTTCGCGCGCCGACCGTCGAACTCCCCGTAGAAGATCTGCTCCCACGGCCCGAAGTCGAGCTTGCCGTTCGTGATCGCCACAACGACCTCGCGCCCCATCACCTGCCGCTTCATGTGGGCGTCGGCATTGTCCTCGCCGGTGCGGTTGTGGGCGTAGCGCTGGGGAGACGCGTCAAAGGGGGCGAGACCTTCGAGCCACTTCTGGTAGTCCTCGTGCAGCCCCGGTTCATCATCGTTGACGAACACGCTGGCCGTGATGTGCATCGCATTGACGAGCACCAGCCCTTCCTGCACGCCACTGGCCCGCACTACTTCGTCCACCTGCGGCGTAATGTTCACGAAGCCCATCCGCGCCGGAATGTTGAACGTCAGGTATTCCGTGCGGGATTTCATGGATATAGCGTCGCTTTTTTCAGTGAAGCAGAATCACGTCTGATCGAAGATACCGATGACGGCCGGTGGTTGCCACTCGTCCGGCGCAACGGTCGTCTGGTTCACGGTGCACTGACACGCGGTCCCTGGCACTGCCTGCGGCGGGCCAGGACGCCGTATCGGCCGTGCCCCCGCTGACATCGTCTCCACCCGGCGGCGCATCCATCCCGCA
>CAZWGW010000795.1:0-3716 GCA_964633565.1 uncultured Planctomycetaceae bacterium | reverse complement strand
TTTACCACGTACGCGATCGGCAAGTGGGATCACACGCCCGCGTGGGAAGTCTCGTCGAGCGGTCCGTTCAACGGCTGGCCGAGCGAGGAAGGCTACGATCACTACTACGGCTTCATGTCCGCCGACATGCACAACTTCCTGCCGGTCATGTACAACGATCATTGGCCGACGAATCCCGCGGCGGGCCGGTCGAACTACAACCTGACCCGCGACATGGCGGATCGTGCCGTCTACTGGATCACGGCGCACGCATCCATCTCACCCGATCGGCCGTTCATGATGTTCTTCTCCACGCCCGGGACCCACGCGCCCCACCATGCCGACCAGAAATACCTCGACATGTACAAGGGCAAGTTCGACATGGGCTGGGACGCCGCGCGCGACGCGATCCTGAAAAACCAGGTCGCGATGGGCATCATGCCTCGCGGGACCAAGCTTGCGGCGCGAGCTTCGGACATTCCGGCGTGGAACACGCTGCCGGCGGAGAAGAGAAGGATGTATGCGCGGCAGATGGAGGCTTTCGCGGCGCAGCTCACGCAGACCGACGAAGAGATCGGTCGCATCATCGAGGTGCTGAAGCGCACGGGTCAGTACGACAATACGCTGATCCTCGTGACCTCCGACAACGGCGCCAGCGCAGAGGGCGGCCTCGAGGGCACCCACAACGAGATGATCTTCGCCAACAACATCCAGACCACCCACGAAGAGAACTCGAGGTTCTACGATCAGTGGGGCACCGCCGAGACGAACAATCACTACCATGCCGGCTGGGCGATGGCCGGGAATACGCCGTTCAGGTACTTCAAGCAGACCGTGCACAACGGCGGCATGACCGATGCGCTGGTCGTCACCTGGCCGAAGGGGATCAAGGCCAAAGGCGAGTTGCGTACGCAGTACCACCACATCATCGACGTCGCGCCGACGATCCTGGACGCGGCTGGCGTGCACGCACCCGAAACGGTTGACGGCGTCAAACAGATGCCATTCGACGGCGTCAGCATGAGGTATTCGTTCGACGACGCGAAGGCGGCCTCGACTCGCCAGGTCCAGTATTACGAGATCTGGGGCAACCGGGCCATCTACGACCGTGGCTGGAAGGCGGTTGCGCTGCACGCCGGCCGGATGCCGTGGACTCTTGGCGGCATCGCGGATTTCGACAAGGACGTGTGGGAGCTCTACAACCTCGAGGAAGATCCCACGGAGACCCGGGACCTCGCTCAAAGGTACCCGGCGAAGCTCGAAGAGCTGAAGCAGACGTTTGACCGGGAAGCCACCAGGTACAACGTCTACCCGCTGTACGACAACATCGCCGCGCGCATTGCCAACGTCACCAAGCTGTTCCTCGGCGACAAGACGTCGTTCGCTTACTATCCTCCGGGTGCGGAATTCATCTCGGAAGCGACGTCGCCGCCGGTGAAGAACCGCAGCCATACGATTACCGCGTACCTGACGGCGGACGCCGATACCAATGGCGTCGTCGTTGCCTGCGGCGGCTACCTTGGCGGGTACAGCCTGTTCGTCAAGGACAACGTGCTCACCTACACCTACAACTACTTCAACGAGAAGTACTACACGGTCACGGCCAATCGACCGCTGACCGCAGGCCAGCACATCGTGAAGATGACGCTGGAGAAGCAGGCCGACAGGACCGGCAAGGTAACGCTGTATATCGACGGCGTGCCGGTGGGTCAGGGTGTGGTCGAGAAGGAAGTGCCCGCGAAGTTCTCGCCCGGCTCCGAGCCCTTCGACGTCGGCGCTGACAACGGCGCCGCGGTCGACCGGCGTGCCTACGCGTCGCCGTTCCGGTTCAGCGCACGGCTGGACAAGGTGGAATTCGAACTGGCGCCGCCGGATGCCACGGCTCAGCGGGCGCAGGCGCAATAGGCAAGGTTAGCGGCGCAGGGGCCGCTAGAACTTGTAGCTCAGCGAGGTCGTGACACTGTAGTCGGTGTTGTCCGCCGCGGTGTCCGGCGGGTCGCTGTCGTAGCTGCCGTTGAACGACAGGTCGATGTAGAAGTCCTTGACGATTTCGTGGTCCAGCGAAATCGACGTATTCCCGCGGTACCGGCCGGTTTCAGTCAGGCCGGGCAGGATCAGCAGCCGGGAGGTCAGCGACGTCTTCGGGTCGTTGAACCGGAACACTTTCCACTGCATGCCGATCAGACCTTCGACGCTCTGCACGTTGTCGCTGGCGCCGGTGGCCCATTCCTGCACGCCCACGGCCCCCAGGAACGTCGAGAACTCCGTATCCGACTTGCGCACCCAGTACCGGCCGCGGGCCAGGCCAGCGAGCAGGCGGCCGTCGATGCCCTGCTGCTCGTTGCTCTCGTACGAAACCAGACCCAGCCAGTAGTGGTCTCCCGGCCTCAGGAACTGGTTGGCGAAGGTCAGCGTGTACTGGTTCAGCGTGCCCTGCTCGTCGGTATTGGTCGAGTTGTAGGTGCCGTCGAGGCCGGCGATATTCTTTTCGGAGCGGTACTCCGTATCAAACGCAAACGACAGGCTGCTGACCCCGGTGGACTTGGTCTGGGCGAAGCCGAACGACACCGATCCGTCAATACGTTCGATGAATCCGGCCTCCAGCTGGCTGACGATGGCCACGTCTTGCACCGACAGGTCCACTGCCGCCGCCTGCCCGGCGACCAGGATATGCCCGGGCTCGGGCGCGGTGCCAATGATGCCGCTGTAGCGATCGCCGGCATTCGATTCGACGAAGAAATTGTGCGGGCTGCTGATGCTGACGATGTCGACCCAGTCGATGCTGACCGTTCCGAGGCTGTCGGTCTTGACTGAAAGCTTGCCGTACTCGAGCTCCTTGATTTCGCCAGTGATGCGGTCGCCATTGACGAGGTGGATGACGTCGCTCTTCTCCCGGGCCGATGCCGGCAACGACGTGACTATCGCGAACGCGGCAAATAATGGCAGTGCGAAGCGAAACATGGCGGGTCTCACTCTGGTCGGACCGGTTGCGGCTCGAAGTGCGTAAATGACTGTAAACAATAGCATTACCGGCAGGGCTTCAGGGACCTCGGCGATGCGCCAAAACGAGCCCGGTTGATCCAGGTCATCCGCGAAAGTCGCGGTCCGGTAATACAATGCATCAGGAACCGGAATTTCATGGCTATCGCAATACACACCGGCCGCTTCGCCCCGAAGATTTTCAGCCTTTGCCTCGCAGCAACCGCGACGCTCGGCGGCTGTGCCCACCTGGGTCCGAAGTCGGTGGCCGTGGACCGCTTCGACTACAGCTCGGCGATCGCCGATTCCTGGAAGCAGCAGGCGTTGCTCAACATCGTCAAGCTGCGCTACATGGACTTGCCGGTGTTCGTGGATGTGGCGTCCATCGTCGCCGGCTACTCGCTGCAGACGGGCGTGACGGTCGGTGGCGTGGCATCGGACAAGGGTGCGGTGCAGGGCGACTATGGATCGCTCGGTGGGCAGGCGATCTACACCGACCGGCCCACGATCACGTACGTGCCGCTGACCGGCGAAAAATTCCTGCGTGGAATGATCACGCCGATCGATCCCAAGAACATCTTCTTCATGCTGCAGTCCGGTTTCGCCGCCGATTTCGTCCTTGCCCTCACCGTGGAGTCGCTGAATGGGCTGCGGAACCGCTCGGCGACGGGCGCCGGAATACGCGAAGCCGACCCGGAATTCATGCGCGTGCTGGAACTGCTTCGCGACGTGCAGGGCGCGGGCGCCTTCGGGATGCG
>CAZWGW010000794.1:0-3727 GCA_964633565.1 uncultured Planctomycetaceae bacterium | reverse complement strand
CGTCGCGGCTCAGTCGGCCGACGAGCCGCACGGCGAGGTACCGGCCGACGTCCGGGGTCTGATTCATGACCAGCGCGGCCGGCTCAAACAGCCGCGAAACGGCAAAGTCCTCGCGGCCGTCGCGGTTCCAGTCCAGCCGTACGAGACCGCGTCCGTGCTGTTCATGGGAGAAGAACGGCCCGGCCGCCGCTGCTTCCGCGAAGTGAGTTCCACGGTTGCTCATCAACTGCGGATGCATGCGAAAGTCCGCGCCCTGAAAGCGATAGTCGTCGATGTGTCCGTTGGCGATCACCAGGTCCGGCCGGCCGTCCAGCTCAGCGTCGATGAATTGCGTTCCCCAGCCGAGCCTTGTCAGGCTCGGCTCCCGGAGGTCGAACCGCTGCGTGTCATCGACGAACAACGCCGGGGCTTCCTGCCGATAGAACGCATTGGATTCGTTGTAGAAGTTGGTCACGAACAGATCGATCAGGCCGTCGCCGTCGGCGTCGTCCGCGGCGACGCCCATGGACGCCTGCGCCACTCCGTCGGCATCGTACGCACACCCCGCGAGCACGCCCTGCTCCGCGAACCGGGGCGCGTCGCCGGGCCGGGGCGTCGTGTTGATGAACAGATGGTTGGCGGTCAGGTCATTGGCCACGAACAGGTCCAGCGGCCCCATGCCGTCAAAGTCGGCGGCGATGACGCCCAGCCCGCGGCCCTGCTCCGTCACGTTGAGTGCGGATTCACCGACATCGGTAAACGTGCCGTCGCCGCGGTTCCACAGCACGCGATCGGGGGCGGCTTCGAACTGCGTGGGCGTACACGTCCGCGGCTCGTTGATGTCCTTGTTCGAGCACCGATGCGTGAACGGGAGATCGCCGATGCAGTAGTTGACGTCGTACAGGTCAGGCAGTCCGTCGCCGTTCAGGTCGGCCATCAGCGTGCAGGCCGTCCACTCTTCACTCTGCAGTCCCGCCTGCCGTGTCACATCGGAGAACGTGCCGTCGCCGTTGTTCTGCAGCAGCGTGTTCCGCCGGGCGTTGGCGACGTACAGATCCACGAAGCCGTCGCCGTTGAAGTCGCCCGCGGCCGCGCCGTAGCCGAACCCCCGGTCGCCGGCGCCGGTACGCGCGGTCACGTCTTCGAAGCGGCCGCGCACGTTGCGGTACAGGCAGTCGGCGGCGTCTTCGCCGGTCGCCGTCCGCGGCCAGTCGCCTGCCTGGACAAAGTACAGGTCCGGCCAGCCGTCCAGGTCGTAGTCGATCACGGCCTCGCCGCCGCCGGGGCTCTGAAAGATGGCGAGCCCCGGTACGTCCTCGCGCGCGCCGTTGTTGAACAGAAAGTCGATCCCGGCGGCCGAAGCGACGTCCTCGAACCAGACCCGGGGAGTTGACTCGTCGCCTGGCGGCCCGTCGCCGGAATCGCGCCGTTTCACGGCATCCCACTTCGGCAGGGGATAATGCGACAGGTCGAGCTGCAGCGCCAGATCGGCCGACGTAAGAGTCTGGGGAGTGTCCGGCGTCACCATCGACCGCAACCGCTCCTTCTCTCCCGGGACGACCTGGTCCGGATGGTAGGTCTCGACCGCCACGTGCCACGCCCAGGCCTCCCACAGGCGGCCCAACTCCTCGCACAGCTTCGCCAGCCTCAGCATGCGCGGGCCGTCCCCCTGCAGCATCAGGGCCCAGTGGATTTCCCCCGCCAGTTTTTCGAGCCGGGCGGCGCGCTCGGAGAAGCGACGCGCCGCATCCGGCTGTTCCGTCAGCAGCAGTTGCCCCAGTTGATAGGTTGCAGTGTGCTCGTTCGGGTCGCGACGCAGGGCTTCCCACGCGCAGCGGATCGCCCCCGGGACGTCTCCCCGGCGACGCGACAGCATCGCCCGGGTCATCCAGACCTCCGCCGATTCGTCCGCAGCCGGGGGAAGGTCCTTCAGCCACGCGTGCAACTCGGCCTCCCGTTTCGGGTTCAGCAGGATCCCGCCCAACTGCACGTGCGCCTCGATCAGGTCGGGCCTGCGTGCGAGGACCCGGCGCAGCAACTCTTCCGCTTCCTGACTGCGGTGGTAGTGCAGGTGGACTCGCGCCGACCCGATCAGGGGCGCTACGTCGTCGGGGCTGCGGCGGAGGAAGAACTCCGGGGTTTGCGCATCGTAGATTTCATGCACGCTGCCGAGAAAACAGAGGTCCTCCAGCGTGAACGACCTGCCGCGGACCAGTTCAAACAGCCGCGGCGTCGATTCCCGCCGCCGTCCTTCGATCAGGAGCAACACGCCGAGGCGGCGGTTGATCGTGACGTCTCGCGGCGCGAGCGGCAGCGCGCGGCGGTAGCAGTATTCCGCCTCCGAGGCGCGTCCCATCCGCAGCGCCCGCTGCCCCGCGCCCTTCAGCGCCTCCAGCGCGTCCTCTCCCGAGACGTCCTCCGGCAGCCGGTGGAAACAGGCAAACGCCTCGTCGGCGTCCCCGGCAGCGAACGACGCTTGTGCCGCCATCAGCAGGGCCGGCACGGACTGCCCGTTGCGGACCAGCGCTTTCGCCGCGAATTCACGCGCGGCCGCATACTTTCCGTCCGCAAAGGCCGCACGTCCGGCGGCGAGAAGTTCGGGTTCCGTCGGTTCGGACCGGCCCAGCCCGAACCCTGCCACAGCCACCATCGCGGCGACGCCAGCGGTTGTGAGGACCGCCAGCGGCCTTCGCGCAGAGGGGAGTCGTGAATGCACCTTCGCGTCCACACGCAACTTCCTGGGGCAGAACCACCTCTCGCGGAGCGTCCCTGTGGAAGGGAAACCCGCGAGGCAGCAGGCCGTGGATCTCCGGCCGATGGCGACCCCCGCGCGGCGGGCGGACGCGCCGCCGCACGGGACACCTGACCTGCCGTGACGCCGTCGCGATCAGAATTCGCTCACAGGTTCACCCTGCCGCGCGGTTCCCAGGGCGCCCCACACGCCGTACGGGCTCCTCCCGGAACCGCGGTCGTTCGGCGTGCCTGACATCGGCGAATCCGGAGTGGCGAGCGACGGGTTGCCGGCATCGATGTTCTCGCTGATGAACCTCACCGCACCGTCCCCCATCAGCACAAAGCAGCCCCCCGAGTGCCGGCTGCCGGCCGAGAACAGACCCCAATGCCACTCGTCGTTGAACTCGGAACAGGAGGGGCTGTTCGGCGGCAGGACGGTGTTGAAGCCCGTGTAGTGCGCGCCGCCGTCGTGGTACTTCTGACCCCGCTCCGTACGCAGCGTCACACCGTTGTTGTACACGCCATTCGTCGCCGTTGCCTTGCACAGCGACGGATTGTTGGTCACGTTGGTGATTCCCACGGCGATGCCGCCCGGCGTGTTTCGACTGCCGTCCCAGTTGCCCACTTCTCCCATCAGGATCGTATTGCTGGACCCGTCCCGGAGGTCCGTAATGCTGAGCGAACTGATCTCGTAGAACGGACCACGGGGCGGGCCGCCCAGCCAGTCCGCGCCGTTTGTGTTGTTCCAGTCCATCGTGTCGCCCAGGCAGAACGCATAGTTCGTGCCGCCAAACGTGACACTGCCCCAGTCGTCGTTGCCGCCGGACTCGGTCGGGCATTGCAGGATGGCGAGTTGCTGCCGCCAGGGAGGGTACTGATCGGTCCACGTGTGCGGCCCCATCGGCGGGAAGAGGATGCCGTTGGCCATCACCCCGCCGGAAATCTGGTTGAAGAGCGGCGCCTGATCGTAGTAGGGCAGCAGCGGTATCAGGCCACTGAGCCGCAGGTCATTGCA
>CAZWGW010000793.1:0-3732 GCA_964633565.1 uncultured Planctomycetaceae bacterium | reverse complement strand
AGTACGTCACCGCGGAGCGGCAGATGCCCGTGGCGGTCGCGCTGGGGGGCGACCCGGTGTTGACGTACGCGGCGACGGCGCCGCTGCCGCCGGGCGCAGACGCGCTGCTGCTGACCGGCCTGTTGCACGGTGTCGGCGTCGAAGTCGTCCGCGGACGATCGGTCGAAATCGAGGTGCCGGCCAACGCCGAATTCATACTGGAAGGGTATGTGGCTCCCGCCGATGCTTCCAACGGATCGGGAGCAATCACGTCCCCGCAGGGGTTCGTCCTGGAGCATGGGGAATTGCCGACGTTGCAGGTGACGGCCCTGACGCACCGCGCGAACCCTGCGTTGCCGGTCATTGTGCGGGGACAACCGCCGTCCGAAGAGCAGCGACTGAACAAGTTGACCGAGCGGCTGCTGCTCCCCTTCGTGCAGTACTTCCTCCCGGAGGTCGTCGACATCAATCTGCCCGAATGCGGCGGCGTGAGCCGGCTGTTGTTCGTCAGCATCCGCAAGCAGTATCCGCGACAGGCTGCCAAGGTCATGCACGCACTGTGGAGCCTGCGAGCTCTACTCTCCGTGAAGACGATCGTGACCGTCGATGCCGACGTCAACGTGCAGGACGAGCCGCAGGTCTGGCTGGCGGCGGCCGCGCACCTCGACGCGAGTCGGGACGTCATTTTGGCGGATGGACCGCGTGACATGGCCGATCTGGCGACGCCGATCGCCGGCGTCGGAGGGAAGCTGTGACTCGACGCCACCCGGAAAACGGCGGGCGAGGGAGCACGCCTGCCCTCGTCACCCGCAGCAATGGCACCGCTCGACCTCCAGCAGCGAGTTTCCTCCCGCTGGCAGGAATTCGGTTTGGACGCCGCCCGAACTGCGGTTCAATAGAATTGTGACCACCGCCACCGACACTGTCGACAAGTCCGGCCGCCGCGTGCAGCGCATGTTCGGTCAGATTGCGCACCGCTACGACCTGATGAATCACGTCCTGTCGGGGGGCGTGGACGTCTACTGGCGCTGGCGGACAGTTCGCGACGTAGCGCCTCAAGGAGACGCCCCCATCCTCGACGTGTGCACCGGCACGGGCGATCTGGCATTCGCCTACTGGAAGCGGAGCGCCGGCCGGGCGACGGTGGTGGCGACTGATTTCACGCATGAAATGCTCGTCCGGGCCGGACAGAAGCGGGACCGGGTCGCGGCCGGCGGCGGCGCCCGCGGGTCCCGCATCGCGTTTCTGGAGGCCGACACGCAGCACCTGCCATTCGGCGACGATCAGTTTCAGATCGTCTGTGTCGCCTTCGGGCTGCGCAACGTCTCGGACACGCGGTCGGGGCTGCGGGAAATGACGCGGGTCTGTCGGCCGGGGGGCAAAGTGGCCGTGCTGGAGTTTTCGCGTCCGCGGAACCGGCTGTTCGGAGCGGTCTACCAGGCGTACTTTCGACACGTGCTGCCGCGGATCGGCCAATGGCTGGCGCGGAACCGGGAAATGGCCTACCAGTACCTGCCGGAGTCGGTGTCGCAATTCCCGGACGGCGACGCCCTCGCCGGCGTGATGGGCGATTGCGGGCTCAAGCCCGTGACGTTTCGACCGCTCACGTGCGGCGTGGCCACCCTGTATGTGGGGACGAAGCCCGTCATCGATCGTGACCTGGCGCCTGCTGGCGATTGTCCGCACTGAGAGCCTCTGCCAGAGGGACCGGCCGGCCCGCCCGGCAGGCGGAACACGTCTGTTCCACAGGTTGCGCTGCTCTTGAGTCGAAAAAGCCGTATTGACCACTTTTTTTCGGACTCGTATAGTCCCGCCCCGTTTGACGACCGGGAGGTCCTCTTGCCGATCGCCTGCGACCAGGACGGTCGACCGCGGCACTGGCCCGGAATGGAGCCCGCATCAATGAGTGAACGGACGCACTCGAATCCCGCGCCGACGACCCCTTCACGAAAGGGGAATTTCTTTCCGATTGCTTCCGGGACGATCGTCGCGATGGTCATCGCAGCCATCGCGATCCAGGTGGACCGTGCGGAGCCGGCGCAGTCGCAGACGCGCCCGGCGGCAGGGGCGGAGCAGCCGGGAACGGCGCAGGCGGGCGGGGCAAATCCGGCGAGCACCATCGTGGCGCGCGTCAACAATCAGGCGATTTCGCAGGACTGGGTCGCGCAGGAGGCGTACCAGCAACACGGGGAGGCCGTGCTGGAGAACATCATCAATCGGGTGCTGATCGACCAGGAATGCAAGCGACGCAATATCTCCGTCAGCCAGGCCGAGATCCTGCAGGAAGTCACGAATATTTCCAGAAAGTTCAACCTGCCGCCCGACACCTGGTACCAGATGCTGGCGACTGAGCGCGGCATCACGCGGGAGCAGTATCACCGCGACATCATCTGGCCGATGCTCGCACTCAAGAAGCTGGCGGGTGACAACCTGTCGATCACCGAGCAGGAACTGCAGGAGATGTTCATCCGCGATTACGGTCCCCGCGTCGAGGCGCGCGTGATCTACTTCGATGGGAACATTCGACAGGCGACGCAGATCGCCGAGCAGGCGCAACGGAATCCCGACGAATTCGAGGCGCTGGCTCGACAGTGGTCATCCGACCCCAACACGCGGGCCCTGGGGGGCGCCGTTCCGCCCATCCGCAAGTATGGCGGCGCAACAACGATTGAAAACACGGCATTCCGACTGAAGCCGGGCGAAGTGTCATCGCTCATTGATCTGGGAGAAAGCAAGTTTGTGATCCTGAAGTGCGAAGGATTCACCGAACCGGTCGTGACGAATATCGAGGACGTCCGGCAGGCGCTGTCGCAGCAGTTGACGGAAGAGAAGACACAAGCCTCCGTGGCGAAGGTCTTTGAAGACATCAAGAGCCGGGCGAAAGTCCAGAACTTCCTGACGCGCACCGTGACCGACGGCACAGGTCAAGGCAATCGGTCGACTCCGATCCAGCAGACGGGCGCCGCACAAGGGTCCGCGGCGCCGGCCGGCAGCCCGGTCCGCAACGCGGCGGGTGCCCAGCCGCCGCGACGCTGACGGCGCAACCCAAATCAGCACGTGCGGGTCTCCACGAGCGAACGCGTGTCGTCCTGTGAATCACGGGGCGGCACGCTCGCTCTGTTTCCGGGGGGCTGACTGAATCCTTGCACCCGCGTTTGCCCGGCTGGCGGCACGCTCTATGATTCGGGTAGTATTGACCTGGCCGTCCACATTCCGCGTGAACCCCCGCAATCAATGACTGCTGTCGCCTCTGCCCCCGTCCGCGCCGACGTCGACCTGGAACCGACCGGCGGTTCGCTCGCGCCCGTGGAGCGATTCGTCCAGAAGTACCGCGAATTTCTGGCTTCGAAGGGATTGCGGATGACGCACGCACAGGCCATCCTCGTCGAGGAGATCTTTTCCTCCCATGAGCACTTCGATGCGGAGCAGTTGATCGAGCGGCTCGCTCCCCGCCGCGACCGGCGAGTGAGCCGGTCCACGATCTACCGCGCTCTGGAGAAACTCGAAGAGGCCGGCCTGATCCGTAAGGTCGCGCGGCAGGACAATCGCGAGATCTATGAGCACGATTACGGCTATCCGCAGCACGACCACCTGATCTGCCGGGGCTGCGGGACGCTGATTGAGTTCCACAACGAGGCGATCAACGACGTGCTGAACGAAGTGGCGCGGCGGCACGGGTTTCGGATGGAAGGGCATCGCCTCGAGGTGTCGGGGCTGTGCGATCGCTGCAGCCGCCCCCCAGTGACGCGGCCC
>CAZWGW010000792.1:0-3735 GCA_964633565.1 uncultured Planctomycetaceae bacterium | reverse complement strand
AAGTTCTTTCTCGATCAGGGAGAGAACCTGTCGCAGTGGCATCGCGAGGTGCCGACGTTCTTCACCTACGACGACCACGAGTGTCTGAATGACATCTGGGGTGCGGGCACTCCCGGGCTGCGTGATCGCCGGGCGGTGTTCCGCGACATTGGCGTGCAGGCGTGGTACGACTATCTGGCGTGGAGTAACCCGACGGAGTTCACTTCGCCGATTCACTTCGGCCGGGCGAAACTGCAGGCCGGGAGCGACCTGCTCGTCGATGAGCGGACCGACTTCACCAAGCTGAATCTCGCCCACCACAACAACCTGCACGTCCACTGGGGGACGCCGACGGCCGGCGTCAACGACAACGCGCTCGACGACGTCGACGACGGTGTGCCGAACTCGCGGGTGTACGAGATCAGGGAGGTGTTGGGGCCGCACCAACTGCGCATCGCGCCGGCGGCGAAGGCGGACGGCGAGACGAGCTACTCGATCGGGCGGCGGTCCTACTACCGGATGCGCGTCAGCAACTGCGATTTCTTCGTGCTCGACACGCGCGGCCAGCGGGAGATGCACGACACGTCCGATCCCTTTAAGGACATCTCGATGCTGGGAAGGACGCAGCGGCAGTGGCTGCTGGACGGAGTCAACAGCAGCGACGCCGATTTCATCTTTGTCGTGTCGAGCGTGAACTTCATGGTACCGCACGTGGGGGGCGGCGCCGTCCGCGGTTCCAACAAGGACGACGCCTGGACCGTCTTCTTTCACGAGCGCGAGATGCTGATCGACGCGTTCGATCAGCTCAAGCAGCCGGTGTTCGTCCTCACGGGGGACCTGCACAACAGCTTTGCGATCGAGATCACGGACAATGTGTACGAGTTCGCCTCCGGGCCACACAACTCGAACAATCACTGGTCGGGGGACGAAGGAGACCGCCCGGCCAACGGCAAGTTCAAATACGGCCCGCGGGAGTGCGACATCCTGTGGTCGACGTGGTACGGGACGAACATCCCGCGGACGCAGCTCCTGCATCCGAACTACTGCGTGGTGCAGGTCAACAACGTGTTCAACAACCCGCTGCAGGCGTTCCAGCCGGAGCAGCCGGATGATGAGCGCTGGGTGGCGTTTCCGCGGCCGCAGGTGGTATTCCGCTACTACGACGGGCGGACGGGGAAGCTGAAGTTTGCACACTCGGTGCGCGCCGCGGAGAACACACGGGATTGACGCCTGCGGTACACATCGTCGTACAATGGACCTGCACTTCCGTTGAGAGGATTGTTGAGAATGGCTACGGCAACGCTACCGTCCAGGAAAATCGAGGCTCGAGAGCGCCTGGTCCTGGAGGACATCACCTGGCAACAGTATGTCGCAATCAGTGACGCACTCCCCGATCGTGCCGGGCTACGAACTGCCTTCGATGGGTCGAGGCTGGAACTCATGACGACGTCATCCCTGCACGAGTGGTACAAGTGCCTGCTGAATCGAATCATCGGAATGCTGACGTTTGAATTGTGCATCCCATTGCACAGCGGTGGAAATACGACATTCCGCCGGGAAGACCTGGAGCGCGGCCTGGAGCCGGACGAGTGCTACTGGATTCAGCACGCCCGGATCATGCCCAATGATCGGAACTGGGACCCCGCGATCGATCCTCCTCCCGATCTGGCGACCGAGATCGACGTGACCTCGAGTTCCGTGAATCGCGAGGACATTTACGCGATGTTGGGCGTGCCTGAGTTGTGGCGCTTCGACGGTGAACACATTCAGGCCTTCCGGCTCGACGCATCGGGAGTGTACGAGCCGATCGAGCGCAGTCTCGCCTTTCCGTTTCTGACCGTCGCGGACCTGCTCCCGTTCCTGTTGTCGGATGAACGGGATGAAAACGCGCTGATGCGGTCGTTCGTGGAGTGGGTGCGCGATCAGGGCTTTCCCCGCCAGCGATGACGATCACGTCGCTACGTGCATACCAGCCGATCGCGCCAAACTCGCCCCCTGACTGGCGCACGTCCCTCGGCCAGATGGCCGTCCGCATCGAGACCGACGACGGCCTGGTCGGTTACGGCGTCGGCGGCGGAGGCAAGGCGGCAATTCACGTGATCGAAGCCGTTCTGGCCCCATTGCTCATCGGGCACGACGTCGAGCCGGTCGAAGAGCACTGGCAGCGGATGTACGACGCGACGCTCCCCTTCGGCCGCAAGGGGATTGCCGTCATGGCGCTGAGCGGCGTCGACCTTGCGCTGTGGGACCTGCGTGCGAAGGCGACGGGCAAACCGGTGGCCAAAGTTCTGGGCGGCGACGTCGGCCGAGCGATCCCCACGTATACGACGGTCTGGGATGAAGTCGACGCCGAAACTGCCGCTGGCACGCAGGCCGTCAAGCTGCACGTGCATCCGCAGGACCGCCGTGATCTCGTCGGCCAAGTCGTGCGCAGGGTCGAGTCGGCCCGGCAGGCAATCGGCCCGGATCGTGAACTGATGATCGACGCCTGGATGGAGTGGGACGTCGACACGACGCTCGCCATCGCCGAGCGCATCCGGCCGCTGGGCATCGGATGGATCGAGGAGCCGCTTTCGGCCGACGACCTCGCCGGCTACGCCGAACTGTGCCGCCACTCGCCGATCCCGATTGCCGGCGGGGAGCATGAATTCACGGCGATCGGCTTCGGCGAACTGATCGAGCGGCGGCTGCACCAGGTCCTTCAGCCGGACGCTTGCTGGTGCGGCGGGATGACGGAGATGGTGAAGATCTACCGCATGGCGCACGCGGCGGGACTGCGCGTGGTGCCGCACCGCGGCGCGGAGGTATGGGGGCTGCACGCCATCGCCGCCCTCGATCCCGAGCCGCTGGCGGAGTCGGGCCGGCCGTGGATGACGTGGGTCCGCGGGCAGCCGGAGATTGAACATGGAGTGATCCGCCTTGGACCTGTGCCCGGATTCGGAGTTGAATTGCAGTGCGAATTGGATGCGTGAGTGCCCTGAATTCGTGGGCGGGACAATTTCCGCATGAATTCAGGACGACCACGAAATTGCGGGTTTCACGAAATCAACACGGCCGACGCCCACTCACTGTTTCTGCTCAGGCAGTGAATACTGCGAGCAGAAATCCCAGATCAGTTGCGACGCGCTGATGTCGCGACAGACCGGTCCGATCCAATTCGGCTGTGGTCCGCCGCCAGGCCACGTGTGCCCGCCACCCGAAATCTCGTAGAACACGACTGGCGCTCCCTGGTCACCGGCGGGGTACACGTGCTTCCTGACCAGAGTTCCGTCCGAGACGGCGTCCGGCACGTCTTCCACCGGAAGCGGTTCGAGGCACTGGTTCGTTTTGGCCCACCATTCGCAAAGTTGTTCGGCGGACAGCGACGCCTTCCCCTTCGTAATCTGGTCGACCCCGTCATACCCGACAATCCGATCGGCCGTGCCGTGAAAGTACACGACCGGTACGGGGCGCTCGGGCGCACCCTTGTTGAGCAGCGGGACCATCGTTCCGGCCACGGGAGCAATGGCGGCGATCTTGTCGCAGAGCGAACAGCCCAGGCGGTTCGACATGTAGCCGCCGTTGGACAGCCCGGTCGCGTATACACGGCGCGCGTCGACCGTTTTCTCCTTTACGAGTTCGTCGATGATAGCCGCGATGAATCCAACATCGTCAATCTCGCCCGTCCTGAGCGGCGAGTCCGGCCCGACGTCGGACTCCCAGAATCGCCACATCCGATTGATGCCATCGGGATAGGCCACGACGAAGCCCTCCTTG
>CAZWGW010000791.1:374-3738 GCA_964633565.1 uncultured Planctomycetaceae bacterium | reverse complement strand
TGGTCATCGACGATATCGGTTCAGGCGCCATGCTCGACTTTGGCCGGTTCGGCTTTCGCGACGAACCGGTGGCCCGCGACAGCATCGCGGCCGGCGCCGACGTGGTCACGTTCAGCGGCGACAAGCTGCTCGGCGGACCGCAATGCGGCGTGATCCTCGGCAAACGGCAGTGGATCGAACGACTCCGCGCCAACCCGCTGGCCCGCGCGCTCCGCGTTGACAAGCTGACGCTCGCCGCGCTGCAGGCAACGCTCGAAATTCACCTGGCAGGCAACGCCTTCAGCGACATCCCCGTACTGCGCATGCTGGCTGAACCGACCGATCACGTGCGCGCTCGCGCGGACCGGCTTCTCTCCACGGTCGGCAGCACCGCGGCCGCGCTCCGACCAGACATTGCGTCGACTCAGGCGACGATCGGCGGCGGCTCCCTCCCCGGGCAGACGCTCCCCAGTTGGGCGCTCCGCCTGCACACGCCCGCACCGGACCGATTGGCGCACGCGCTGCGGACCAGCACACCGGCCGTCCTCCCCCGCATCGACGACGGCGCCCTCCTCCTCGACCTCCGCACCGTCCTCCCCGACGAAGAACAACTCCTCGGCCAGCGCCTCCAGACGCTCTCGTCTGACTTCAGATCTCCGTCCTGCGCCCCATAATCCCTCATCCCTTGGCCCTCATCACTCATCGCTGCACTGCGGATGCACTCCCGCCTCCCCTCCCGCGACATCGTCCTGCTCGGCCTGGGCCACACGAACGCCCACGTCCTGCGGATGTGGCGCATGCAGCCGATCCCCGACGCACGCCTGACGTGCGTCTCGAACTTCCCGACGGTTACCTACTCCGGCATGCTCCCCGGCGTCCTCGCAGGGCAGTATCCGACAGAGCGGATGGAGATCGACCTCGTCCGGCTGTGCGCGGCTGCTGGTGCCCGGCTGATCGTCGATGAGGTCTCCGGCCTCGATGTGCCGCAGCGCAAGCTGCTCTTCATCGATCGCGCACCGATCCCGTTTGACGTCCTCTCGATCGGCATCGGCTCGATCCCGCAGTTCAACGGCGTCGAGGTCGAAGCGGATTCCGTGCTGACGATCAAACCGATGCAGACGTTCCTAGCGCGCCTCACCGACCGCCTGCGATTTATCGCTACCCGTTCAGCCGCGACCCGACAGGGGAACGCTGCGACGAGCGACGCCCCTTTGCGCATCGCCATCGTCGGCGGCGGCGCCGGCGGCGTCGAAGTCGCCTTCTGCATCCCGCACCACGTCCGACGCATCCTGGGCGACGTGCCGCTGCAGATCGCCCTCATCCATTCCGGCGAGACCCTTGTCCCCGGCGCGATGCCGCGAACGAGCCGCGTCGTCGAGCGCGAACTTCAATCCCGAGGCGTCGAAGTGCATCTGGGGCGGAGCGTCACCCGCGTCACGGACGCAGACGTCACTCTGGACGACGGCCGCCAGTTCCCCGTCGACCTCGCGATCTGGGCCACCGGCGCCGCGCCACCCCCGCTGCTCGCCCGGTTTGACCTCCCGAAGGACAACCGTGGCTTTCTGCTGACCCGGCCAACACTGCAGACGACCACAATTGCGCCGATCTTTGTCGTCGGCGACACCGGCACGCGCGACTCCAACCCCACCGCCAAGGCCGGCGTGTACGCCGTCCGGCAGGGGCCCGTGCTCTGGGAGAACCTGCAGTACCACCTTGCCGGCCGGCCCCTGGTCCCCTACGACCCTCAGCCCAACTTCCTCAAGCTCCTGAACACCGGCGACGGCCGCGCCATCGGCGAATACAAGGGAGTGACGCTGCACAACGCCTGGCTCTGGCGGCTGAAGGACTGGATCGACGGCCGGTTCATGGACCAGTATCAGGATTACACGCCCATGATGCCCGCAGCGACGCCCAGCGACCCGGACGCTCAAAGCGTCCAGGTCGCTGAATCCGCGCCGATGAAATGCACCGGCTGCGGCGGCAAGCTGGGGGCGCAGGCGCTGGGGAACGCCTTGCGCCGACTCGACGTCCCCACGAACGAGCACGTGCTCCTCGGTCTCGGCCAGCCGGATGACGCTGCCGTGCTGCAGTTCACGGCGGGACGGACGATTGTCACGACCGACTTCTTCGTCGCACCACTGGACGATCCGTATCTCGTCGGCCGGATTGCGGCACTCAACGCCGTGAGCGACGCGTTCGCGATGGGCGCGCGACCCGTCGCCGCACTCGCCATCGCCACCATCCCCGATGGCCCGGCGGCACAGCAGGAGGAACTGCTCTACCAGTTGCTCGCCGGCAGCCAGCGCGAATTTGCCCCGACCCGGACCGCTCTCGTCGGCGGCCACACGATCGAAGGTGAACAGGTCACGATCGGTTTCACAATCCTCGCCGAGCCGCTGGGAGACGCGTTGTGTACCAAGGCCGCCCTCGCGCCCGGCGACGCACTGGTCCTGACGAAGCCGCTCGGGACGGGCGTCCTCCTGGCGGCGCACACCCGGGCGCTCTGCCCCGCTGCTGCCTTTCCACCGCTGTTGCAGGCCATGCTGGCTTCAAACGGACCGGCCGCGGAACTGGCGGTGGAGCACGGCGTCCGCGCGATGACCGACGTGACCGGCTTCGGCCTTGCCGGGCACCTGCTGGAGATGCTTCGCGCGTCGCACGTCGCCGCCGAACTGGAACTCGGCGCAATTCCGCTCTTGCCGGGCACGAGCGACCTGCTCGCGCGCGGCATCGAAAGCACGCTCGCGCCGTCGAATCGGCAGACGGAGATTGAAATCTCCTGTTCCAATTCTCTGCAGACGACTCCCGGTTACGCTGCGCTGTTCGACCCGCAAACAAGCGGCGGCCTGCTGCTCGGCATCGCCGCCGGGCGGGCCGAATCGCTCATTACGCAATTGCGAGAGAGGCATGGCATGACGGCTGTCCACATCGGCCAAGTCAAACCGGGAGACGTGACCCAGCAACTTTTGAAGCTCAAGTAAACTTCGAAGTGTCATTCACGCAGATGATCGCGTCGTGTCGCCTCCAAACCCCTTTGCGAATCTCAGCGCCTCGGCGGCTTTGCGTAAATTCTCCGTACGAATCTGGTTAACGGCGTAGACACTATTCCGCCCCGATCTCCTCAACCGTCACGTTCCCGATCCGGTACTGCTTCCAGTCCCTGTAATCGAAGTGCCACCATTCGAACTCGTAGACGGTGAACCCCTCCGCCTCCATCGTCGTCCGCAGCAGGTCGCGATGCCAGCGCTGCCGCGACGTCCCGCCGGGATAGCCCGGGAACGACCGCGGGGAGAACTCGTCATATCCGGCGACCATCTGGATCGGCGTCCCCGTGGCGAGGTCGTACAGCGTCAGGTCGACGGCGCACCCCCGGTTGTGCCGCGAG
>CAZWGW010000791.1:0-364 GCA_964633565.1 uncultured Planctomycetaceae bacterium | reverse complement strand
CCTCCGGCGTGGCGTCCCAGAACATTTTCGTCACATGCCACGGACGGTAGGCGTCGTGGATCAGCAGGCCCAACCCGCGGCTCGCCAGACGCTGATGCGCGCGGACCAGGGCTTCCGCCGCCGGGCGCTGCATGAACGCGCGCGCCTGTTTGTAGAACTCGGTCCCGGTGAAGTTGTTCGTCGTGGCGTAGCGGACGTCGAGTTTGAGCGTCGGATCGAGCGTCGTCAGTTCCACCAGGTCCGACTCGCGAAACTCCCCGGCTTCGGCCGGCGGGCTGGCCGCCAGGGCCGCTTCGCGCAATTCTGCGATCGGCCGGACGGGCGTAATCCGGAATGTCTCGCCGTCCCGCGTGCCGACCGCGCG
>CAZWGW010000790.1:0-3739 GCA_964633565.1 uncultured Planctomycetaceae bacterium | reverse complement strand
GCCGGAAGACCGCGCCCGGCGTGCGCGGACTCCAGCAGGCGGAAGCAGTGGCAACAGCGAGTCCGGCAACGCCTACGGCGAATTGGGCACCAGCAGATACCCCGCGTTGGCCTGGGCGAACTCGCCGGTCCCCACGATGTGCCCCCCGTTGCTGATTGCCGTCGCGACTTCCAGTACCTCGGAGCGCCCAAGTTTCACTTGTCCATTCAGGTTGTACCCCTGGCCGGCTGACCAGAGCCACGCCTTCGGCATCGTGCCGGAGAAACGCGTGTACTCGACCACAATGCCCACCACTTTCCTCGCTGCGCTGATGTCATTGGCGTGGCTGTCGATCGTTCTGGAGGTGACCGGGAGGGGCTGCATCGGCTGGCCATCGAGCTTCACGAACGGCCCATTGTCGGAATGGCCGCACACGTCCCCGACGACGTTGACGCCCCACGCCTGGGAAGGACCGGTGTTCAATACTCCCAGATCGACGGCTTCGGAGACGACAAGCGCGCCATCACTGCCAATCGAGATCTCCCACAACGTCGCGCGACCATCCACGTCTCCCCAGCCGCCCACTGTGAGGGCGGAGTAGCCGACGGCTCGCGCCACGCCCGTGTTGTCAAACTCGCTCAGTGCGGCCACGCCTGCGTGTGGATGACCCGGCAATGGCGGAAGCGGCGCGGGGCCGTACACCCCCTGTGCGCCTGTTTGCCAGATCACCGCGGAGTGCACCGCGCCATCACGGGACCCGCCCACGACGATCCCCAGGTCGTTGATGTCATACGCCCCGGCGGAGCCGCCGGGAGTGAGACTGACGAGGACCTGGGGCGACGCCACAGGGCTGCTCCAGTACAAGGCCGTTGAGGTTACCAGTTCATGGTCGACATTTCGGCCGACAATCTCCTGGCGGCTGTTGAGGGCAACAACGGCTGTGCCGCCAGTGAGCGTGGAGAACGTGTTGCTGGCGAGATCGTAGTAGTACGCCCAATCCTGCCCGTCAGTCGTCCGATACGAACCGACGACATTGCCGTCGTCGTCGACGTCCTGCGGTCCGCCGTTCGCGAGGGGGACTCCGGTCGGCGCGATAAGTACCAGCGAGTACGGCAACTGGGCCCCGCTGCTGCCTCCGGGCTTGTTCGGGTTCGCGGGGCGGGCTTGCGGTGCACTGATTGCCACAATGACGATGATTGTCGAAGCGAGCATGAGCTTGCGGAAGTTGAACAGAGTCGCAGTAAACATGCGGTTGGTCCTCAGGAGAATGACGGTGACTTTTGGAAAGTGCCAGCCGCGCCGGGCCCCTATTTGCTGAACACACCTCTGCTGAATCGGACGGGATATCCTCCTCCGAACGGAACGATGTTCCAGCTCGAATCGCTCAAGGTGGCGAGGGACACTTCCGCCAGGACTTCGATGTCGCCGTCCAATCCTGCTTTCGCAATCGCCCCAGTGGGCGGCTCTGGAACGTCATCGCCGTCGCTGGGCGCGGTCACCAGCCAGTAGACCCACCGCGCATACTCCACTCCCTCGGCATTGATCTGCAGGACAGATGCGCGAACCCAGATCGTGTTCGAAAGATCGAGCAGCAGGACTCCATTGCTGTCGCGGATCTGGTAGTTGAAGGGAAACGTGGAAATCCAATCCGGCGCGCCGAACTGTTCCGGCCCCGGGGCAAAGTGCGGATCGCGGCTGGGTACGAGCACGAGCCGCCGGTTCCCATCGGCTTCCCAATCGTGCAGTTCCCCGTCCCACGGAAACTCCAGAAAGTACCGCACGGTGCCCGCCGGCTCGTCTGCACGCGCCGGCGACGAGAGCCATGTGCAACAGACGCTTGTGAATAGAATAGAAACGAGCTGCCAGAATTGTCGTCGTGTCATGAAATTGAACCTTGTGCCGGAGTCGGTCCACTGGTCCAATAAACACGCCGTCCGTCCGGGGCGCGGACCGTGTCCCCGGGTGGCAGCGACCGGCCGGTGAGGGTTGGTTGGCGCTAACGGCTCACCGGCCGGGTTGTTCTGTTTCCTTTATTCCACTGTCAGCTTCGCCCGCCACTCGGCAACCTGCTCCGGCTTCCCCCACGCCTTGTAGAGTTCGACCAGTTTCTCTCCGGACGCACCACGGGGCAGCGGACTCGCATCGGCCGGCCACTCGGCCCCTCGCTCGATCAACCGCTCATAGGCCTCCAGCAGATAGATCTCGGCTTCGTCGAATTTCCTCTGATCCACCAGGCACGTGCCGATCGCGTACTTCGCGACGTATACGTCCCGGTGCCCTGGCCAATGTTCTTCCAGGAGCGCCAGTTGCTCCCGCATCAACCGTTCGGCGTCGGCGGGGCGCCCCGCGCCCTGATAGACGCTCGACAACGCGAGTCGAGCGTGGTTGGTCTCGCGGTGCCACTCGCCATGCTCTTCGCGCGCGATCTGCAGCGCTTCTTCCAGCAATGGAATCGCGTCCGGCAGCCGCTCGCGGCCGCTGTTCCTGTAAAACGTCGCCAGGTCGTTCCGGTAGCGCATTGTGTCCGCGCTTCGGTTGCCCAGATGCCGGCGGGCGAGTTCGAGCGCCTCCTTGAACAGCCGTTCGGCATCTTCCCGGCGGCTGGTCCGCTCGTACTGCTGCGCAAGCCTGTTGATGGAGTTGATTGTGTCGGGATGCGACTCTGTCAGGACCCGGCGCCGAATCGCCAGCGTCTTCTCGAACAGCGGCTCCGCTTCGTCATGCCGCTCCTGACGCTGGCGCAACATCGCGACGTTGTTCATGTTCACCAGCGTGGCCGGGTGCTCCACTTCCCCTTTCCGGAGCCGGACCTCGAGCGCCTCGACGAGCAACGGCTCCGCCATGTTGATGCGGTTTGTATCGAGGTACAGGGAGCCGAGGTCGTGCATCGAGTCGAGAGTATCCTCATGCTCCGGCCCCAGCGTCCGCAGTCGCTGATCGTACGCCTGCAGGAAGAGCGGCTCCGCGTCGGCGTTTCGCCCCTGCATCTTGCGGAACCAGGCCAGATTGTTCAGGCAGATCAGCGTGTCACGGTGTTCGAGTCCGTAGAGGCGCGTCATCGCTTCCAGGATCCGGACCATCTCAACTTCGGCCTCACCGGTGCGCCCCAGATTGTCCAGGGCCGCGGCGACATTGTTCGCATTGGCGATCGAGGCCCGCTCGTCGTCTCCGTAGACCTGCCGATAGATCTCGGCGGCGCGTTGAAACTGCAACAGTGCCTGTTCGTAATCCCCCAAGCCGTTGTAGGTGTGGCCCAGCGTCTCGCGGATGCCCGCTTCCACACGCGGTTTGTCCGCGAAACGATCGCCGACGGATGCCGCCGCCAGGTCCACCACGGCTTTGAGAGTGATCTGTCGATCGGGTTCAAACGCGGGATCGGCCTGCGACAACAGGTCGTCCTTGATGAACGCGTTGATCGCTCTGGCGACGGCGGCCGCATCCAACGCACGCTGCTCGGCCTGTTCGGCATCCTGCCGTGCGCGCTGCTCGTCGCGCCAGCGTGATTCGGCCAGACCCTCGGCGTAGGTCGCCCGGACCGCCTGCCAGGTGCTGACCGCACTCCCGGCGATCAGCACCAGCAGGATGAGCGAGGCCGTCACAAATGTCCTCTTGTTCCGCCGCGCGAATTTCTTGAACCGATAACCCGCCGACGGCGGGCAGGCCGTCACCGGTTCATCCGCCAGATACCGCAGCACGTCGGCCGCAAAGCCGTTGGCCGTCTCGTACCGCCGGGCGCGGTCCTTCTCCAGCGCCTTCATCA
>CAZWGW010000789.1:0-3749 GCA_964633565.1 uncultured Planctomycetaceae bacterium | reverse complement strand
GTTCCGGCTGCCACACGCTGCACGTCATCGGCGAAGCGGAGGAGGCCTTCAGCGGAGGCCCCCCCATCCTCACCGGATACGGCGGCAAGGAATGGTTGCGGGCGTTCATCACTGATCCTGCGGCCCAATACGGCGACGACAACGCGATGCCGGCGTTCGGCAGCCAGTTGACGCCGCACGAGTTGGAGATGCTGGTGCGGTGGATGGTCGGGGACTATTATCGCGCATCGGAGGCCGGTAATGCGCCACAGTAGTCGGGTCACTCCGTGACCCGGACCGACCTGTTTTCCGGTCATGGAGTGACCGGGCTACTCTGGCGGCGGCCCGGAGGTCTCGGCATGGGACTGTTCAATCGCAAGGACTGGAACGTCATCGCCATCATATTCGAGCGGCAGGGGATGTTTCAGGTCAACGGCCAGCGGGTCAAAGGCTCGGCCGCCGAGAAGGCGCGGGACGGCGCCAAGGGGCATCCCCGCACGATTTTCTGGGCGGTGTTCGACCAGAAGGGGGCGTTCGTCGAAGGCGCCGCCGGGACCGGGGCGCGCAACGTTTCGCCGGAGACCGTGAAACGCCTGGAGCGCGAGCTGCCCCTGAACAAAGTCGTCCGCGACGTGCTGAAGACGCTGGAAGTCGGCAAGGAGGACAAGCTCGCCCGGCCGCTCCCGTGGGCCGAAGGCGCACCCAAGTAGTCATCACCCAAAGTCTCCGGTCACTCCGTGACCGGGACCAAACCTCAATCTACGTCCGTCAAGAACAACCATGAGCGGCCCCCCCGGACATTCCCCCCAGCCACTGCCGGAGCCGACGATCCGGCTGACCGAAGGCTGGCATTGCCTGCACATCTACTACCGGGTTGACCCGGCGCGGCTCAGCAAGCTCGACGCCGCCGAGCGGGCCGCGGGTTGCGACGAGGTCGCGCGGATCCTCGACCCGCAACGGGAGGGGGCTCCCGAGCGGATGCAGGCGTCGGTCACATCCGGTCACCGAGCCGACCTGGGCCTGATGCTGCTGGATGCCGATCCGCTCAAGATCGACGCCGTCCATCAGGCGATCCGGGCGTCACAACTCGGGACCGTGCTGGAGCCAACCTACTCGTTCGTCTCCATTACCGAAGTCTCCGAGTACGTCCCGACCGTTGAACAGTACGCCGAGAAACTGCGGCTCGACGGCGTTTCGCCCGAAGACCCCTCCTACAACGCCAAGCGGAAGGGTTACGAGCAGCGGCTGCCGCTGATGAACAAACAGCGGCTGTACCCCGATTTCCCGATCGGGTTCCCGGTGACGTGCTTCTACCCGATGAACAAGATCCGGCACCCGTCGGCCAACTGGTTTCTGGAGCCGTTCAGCCGGCGCTCGGCGCTGATGGCCGAGCACGCGACGTCGGGGATCAAGTTCGCCGGCAAGGTGACGCAGCTCATCACGGCGTCGACCGGCTTCGACGACTGGGAATGGGGCGTCACGCTGTGGGCCCGCGCGCCGGAGTTCATCAAGGAGATCGTGTACACCATGCGGTTCGACGAGGCGTCGGCGCGGTACGCCGAGTTTGGACAGTTCTATGTCGGGTACATCATGCCGGCGGCCGAGGCACTGAGGCACCTGCGGTTGCTCCCATGATTCCCGGGAGTTCTGTGAGCAATTGACCTCCGGCATGCGCCGCTTCCGACTGTTTCCACGCGAGCCGGCCCAACGAATGCCGGGACGGCCGGCCGCCGGTCCGCTCGGTCCCGCGGCGGCGGTGACCGCGCTGCTGGTGGCACTCCTGTGTGCTGTCGACATCGGGACCAAATGGCATGTGCCGGTCCTGGTGGCGATCTATCAGGACAAGGCGTTCTGGTGGCCGGCGGCTGCGCTGACCGGGATGTGTGTGGTCGTCGTCTGGCGCGGTCCGCCCCGCGGAATGGCACAGGTCTCCGCATTCATCGCGCTGAACCTGGTCCTGATCGAGGCCATCCAATTGTCCGTCCAGTTGGAACTGTATCGCGCCTGCTGGTGGACCCTGGACCTGGTCCTTCGGCTGGCAACAGCGGCCTGCTGGGTGGCGGCGAGTTGCGGAGTGATCGCCGTTCCTGTGTGGTTGTGGCGTCGCGTCCGGCCCGGTCGCGCCCCGGCCTGGCTGCGATGGTGGTTCGCCTCAACGGTCTTTATCGCCTTCGCGGAAGCGGGAGCGAGGACGATCGAACGTCCTCCGCCGGCTCCCGCAGTGAAACTTCCTGCACACTGGTCGTCGCGCGACCGGTCTGGCGGTGAATTCCGGATCGCCGCCATCGGCGAATCGTCGATGATCGGTTTCCCGTACGAGCCGAAGGTCGACATCCCGACGGTCTGCCGGGCGCACCTCGAAGCCCGGTATCCGGCCCGGACTTTCACGGTGGAGAATGTGGCGGTGGGCGGCATCGATCTCCGGACGGCGATCGCTCAACTCGAGAGGCTGCCGACCCGACCGGACCTGATTCTGCTGTACAGCGGCCACAACGAAGAGTTCTTTGACGTCGAGAGCGACGTGAACCGGCCGAAAAGCAGTGTGCCTCTCGTCGACCTCTGCTTCCAATGGTCGGCGGCCTATCGTGCTTTCTCAAAGGCCGCGGAACGGTGCTATTCCGTCGACAGGGACCAGCCCGGTGCTGGCCGACGGTTGTTTGATTCGGCGCAATACCTGGAGGGCGTCGCGCAGGAACGTCTGGAGCGGTTTCGACAGACGCTGGTGCAGTTCGCGCGCGGTTGCCGGCAGCAGGGCGTCAGCGCGATCTGGTTTGTGCCGGCGGCCGGCGAGGGAACGTTCGAGCCGAACCGCTCCTGCAGCCGCGCTCCATTGAGCGCGGGTCGGCAGGAAGCGATCTGCGGCAAGCTGGCCGAGGCCCGCGGACTGGAGCGGGCAGGCCGCTGGCAGGAGGCGGAGCAGGTTTATCGCGGCCTGCTGAACGACGAACCCGAATTTGCCGAATTCCACTTTCGCCTGGGAGAATCGCTGGTGCAACAACACAGGATTCCGGAGGCGAAACGGTCGTTTCGCGCCGCCATCGACTGCGACGGGCATCCGTGCCAGGCGACGTCGAGTTACCGTCAGTGCATCATGGATGTCGCGCAACAGGAGAGAATCCCGCTGATCGACGCGCAACAGGAGCTGGAGGCCGTCACCGCAAGCGGACTTCTGGACCGAACCGTCATGCTGGACCACGTGCACATGTCGCTGCGGGGGTATCTGGCGCTGGGCCGTGCCGCTGCGGAACTGGCTGTTGCCGAGTCACTGGTCGGAGAGGGCGCCACCGCCGGCGTACCAGATGCCGTTGATTATGCGACGTTCCTGGCCGAGGCGGATTTCGATGCCCGCGATCTGGCGACAGCCTACGACCGGATCGCATTCGCGCTGGATTACCTGTGCAGGCATCGGTACGACCCGGCGCGCCGACATGCCGAGGCGGACCAGTACCGACGCTGGGCGGAAGGCCTCCGCACAGGCGCAATTCAACCCGGCGAGCAGGGGACGGAATCACTGACGCAATCTGAGCCGGGCGGCGTGCGGTTGCCGTCGTTGAACTGAAAACTTCCGTCAGCACTGCGATTTTTCAAGTCGACGACGGAAATGAGGTCTCCTTCGACATCGATGGCCGAGCGCTCCACGTGCACACAATGCGGCTTTATGAAGCGTCGGCGCGATATGCCGGGTTCGGGCAGGTCTATGTCGGCTACATCATGCCGGCGGCGGACGCATTTAGCACTTGCGGCTGACCACCTGATTCTTCAGTGTTGTG
>CAZWGW010000788.1:0-3750 GCA_964633565.1 uncultured Planctomycetaceae bacterium | reverse complement strand
TACCACTATCGCGACTTTGTCATCCGCTCATTCAACGACGACCTCCCGTTCGACACGTTCGTCCGCTGGCAACTGGCGGGGGATGAATACGAGCCGCAGAATCCGGATGCCGTCGCCGCGACCGGGTTCCTGACGGGAGCTCCGAATTCCGTGCTCGACCCCAACCATCTGGAGGAGGAGCGGCTCCGCAACCGCTATGACGAGCTGGACGACATGCTCTCGACGACCGGCACGGCCCTCCTGGGACTGACGCTCGGCTGCGCGCGATGCCACGACCACAAGTACGACGCGATCTCGTCGCGCGAGTATTACCGCCTGCTGTGCGCGCTGCACAGCGGAGAGCGGGCCGAGGTGCCGATCGGGACGGACGGCCAGAAGACGCTCGCTTTCCGGGACGGCGGCGCGATCCCACAGCCGAGCTGGCTGTTCGAGCGCGGCGACTTCTACGACCGCGATCAACCGGTCCGCCTCGGGTTCCTGCAGGTGCTTTTGCGCGGGGCCGGTTCCGACGACTATTGGGAGAAGGCGCGCCGCGAGCCGCCGCGTCCGGACACGACCTACCAACGGAAAGCGCTCGCCGAGTGGATCACCGACGTGGAGCACGGCGCCGGCCCGCTGCTCGCGCGGGTCATCGTCAACCGCGTCTGGCAGCACCACTTTGGCGAGGGACTGGTGCGGACGGTCAGCGATTTCGGCGTCCGCGGGGAAGCCCCTACGCACCCGGAACTCCTCGAATGGCTGGCACACGACTTCGTCGAGCATGGCTGGAAGCTCAAGCGCCTGCACCGCCTGATCATCGCGAGCGAGGCGTACCAGCAGGGGACGGACTTCAACGCCGAATGGGCGCAGGTCGATCCCGAGAATCGCCTGCTGCGGCGGATGCGGCCGCGGCGGCTGGAGGCCGAGGTCCTCCGCGACGCGATTCTCGCCGTCAGCGGCACGTTGAACCTGGAGCCATACGGTCCGGGCTTCAAGCCCCCGATTGCCGCGGAGGCGATCGTCGCCCGGAACGTAAAGACCCCTTATCCCACGGACGCGCAGGACACGCCCGAGACGCACCGCCGGAGCGTCTACATGTTCCACAAGCGGGTCGTCCCCTATCCGCTGCTGGCGGCGTTCGACCGCCCGGATCTGCTGAAAACCTGCGGCCGCCGCGACACAACCACGATCGCGCCGCAGGCACTGGCGATCCTGAACGACGAGTTCGTCCGCAGCCGGTCGCTCGACTTCGCCGACCGCCTGCTGCAGGAGTCGCCGGACGACCACGCCGGCCTTGTGTCGCGGGCATTCACGCTGGCCTTGGGCCGGACGCCGGGCGATTCCGAACGGTCGGCCACGACGGCGTTTATCGAGTCACAGATCGAGCGGCGGCAGCAGCGTGACGCGAAGCGCGAGACCGGAGACGCACGACGTCAGGCGGTCGCCGACTTCTGCCAGACGTTGTTCAGCCTGAACGAGTTTCTGTATGTGGACTGAGCCATGAACCGATCACACTGCGGCCGTTTTCAGCCGATCGCCAACCGCCGGCACTTTCTGCAGCGCGCCGGCGGCGGGATGGGGATGCTGGCGCTGGCTGACCTCCTCTCACAATCCGGCCTGCTTGCCGCAGACTCCACAGCGCCGGGTCTGCTCGCGCCGCGGAAAGGGCACTTCCCGGCGAAAGCCCGTGCCGTGATCTGGCTGTTCATGGAGGGGGCGCCGAGCGCCGTCGACATTTTCGACCCCAAGCCCGAACTCGACAAGCGCGACGGGCAGCGGATCGAGATCAACGTCTTCAACGGCGACCCCGGCCCGCTGATGAAGTCGCCGTTCAGGTTCCAGCAATATGGCGAAAGCGGCGCCTGGGTCTGCGAGAAGTACACGCACGTCGCCCGGCACGTCGACGACATCGCGTTCATCAAGTCGTGCTACAGCGAATCGCACGACCATGTCCCGGCCCTGTACCAGATCAACACCGGCATCCCCCGCGCCGGGTTCCCGTCGGCCGGCGCGTGGATCACGTACGGACTCGGCACCGGGAACCAGAACCTGCCCGGTTACGTCGTGCTCGGCAACACGCAGGGGGTCAAAGGAGGGCCGCACAACTGGAGCGCCGGGTTCCTCCCCAGCGCCTGCCAGGGGACGCTGTTCCGCTCCGAGGGGACGCCCGTCCTGAACCTCCAGCGGCCGCCGGACGTGTCGCGCGACGACCAGCGGGCGCAGCTCGACCTGGCGGCGCAGCTCAACGTCGAGCACCTCCGCGCGCATCCCGGCGAGGCCGACCTCCTCGCGCGGATCGATTCGTTCGAGCTGGCCTTCCGCATGCAGACGGAGGCGGCCGAGGTGATCGACCTATCACGCGAGTCGCCCGAGACGCACAGGCAGTACGGCATCGACAATCCGAAGTCCCGCTCATTCGGCTCGAAGTGCCTGATGGCGCGGCGGTTGGTCGAGAGCGGCGTCCGCTTCGTGCAGGTCTTCAGCGACGGCGAATGGGACGCGCACGACAACCTCGTGGCGAACCACACCGGGCACTGCGCGGCGACCGACGTGCCGATCGACGGCCTGCTCACCGACCTCAAACAGCGCGGCCTGTGGGATTCAACGCTGGTGATCTGGGGAGGCGAATTCGGCCGCATGCCGGTCTCGCAGAAGGGGAACGGCCGGGACCACAACCCGTACGGCTTTCTGCAGTGGATGGCCGGCGCCGGCATCAAGGGGGGCGTGAGCTACGGCGCGACCGACGACATCGGCCACAAGGCGGCGGTCGACCCGGTCAGCGTCCACGACCTGCACGCCACGCTGCTGCACCTGCTGGGGATCGACCACGAACGGCTGACGTACCTGCACAACGGTCGCGAGCACCGGCTGACGGACGTGGCGGGCGAAGTGATCCGGCCGATACTGGCGTAACGCGCGCTGCGGCAGGCCTCTGAGTGTCACCCGTCACCGCGGGGCTTGTCCCCGCTGGACTGGTCAGCCAGCCCAATGGCGAATTCAACAGCGTCCGACGGGAGGTTACCGCTCGCCGCAAGCAAACGGAACTGCGGGATCGCCTCGCGTCAATCAAGCTGCAGTTCGACGCGCTCGACCGTTCGCACGGCGAAACCGCCGGGTTGGCAGTGAAAGTGTTTGAACTTTCTCAAACGTTGCGGCAGCAGTGGCTTGCGGCCGACTACGACGCGAAGCGACGAATCCTGGAAATCGTCTGTTTGAACTGCCGGCCGGACGACGCAACTCTGGTGTGCGAAATGAGAAAGCCCTTCGTCGTGCTCGCCGAAGGGCTGGTTTGTGAGGATAGTCGGGGTGACAGGATTTGAACCGGCGACCTCCCGGTCACGTAATATGCGCCCCCTGCGTCTCCACATACACCGCATACAGCGACGTGCTCCCGGTCATGAACAGCCGGTTGCGCTTCGTCCCGCCGAAGCAGACATTGCTGCAGATCTCCGGCAGCAGGATCTGACCAATGCATGTGCCGTCCGGAGCGAAGACGTGCACGCCGTCATAACCGTCGCCGACCCAGCCGGCTGAGGCCCAGATGTTGCCGTCGATGTCCGCCCGGATGCCGTCCGCGAAGCCCGCGCCGCTCCTCTGCTCGCCGCTGGAATTGATGAAGTCCAGTTGCATCGAGGCGAACTCCTTGCCGTTCGCGAGCGACTTGCCGTCGACCACATCCCACACCTTGATGTTCTTCGGTGCTTCCGGGTAATGCGACGCTCCCGTGTCGGCGATGTACAGCTTCCTGTAGTCGGGTGAGAAGCAGAGGCC
>CAZWGW010000787.1:0-3753 GCA_964633565.1 uncultured Planctomycetaceae bacterium | reverse complement strand
TCAGCGACTGTACGACGGCCCCGCGGAACGGCATGATCTCCGGCTGCTATCCGCTCGACGAAAACTACAAAGACCTGCCGGAAGCCGAACACCTCAAACGGATCAAGGCCCGCATCCGGGACCGGCTTGGCGGGTGAGGCGACGTGTGACGTGAAACATCCAGACCACGAATTGATCGCACTCGGCATCCGCCAGCCGTGGGCCGAACTGATCCTGAGGGGCATCAAGACGATTGAAGTCCGTACCTCGCACACGCGCGTGCGGGGACCGATCTACGTCTATTCCTCGAAGAAACTGGCGGACATTCCCGCCGCGCGAAAAGCGATTGCCCGGCATCAGATCGACGTCAACCAACTGCCGCTGGGCATGCTCGTGGGAACAGTCGACATCGTCGACTCCCGTGCCTGCCTGCCCGGAGATACGACGGCGGCCTGTGTGCCGCGCGAGGTTCTGACGGGACGCTTCGGCTGGCACCTGGCGAATCCGCAACGACTCGAAACGCCACTCGGCGTGCGATATCTGCCCTACGGCGTCTGGTTTTATCCGTTTCAACGGCTGAACGGAGCGGGCTGAGTGACCTCCATGACAGACAGCCTCGAACTCATTGCGACGACCGCGTTCGGTCTCGAAGCGGTCGTCGGTCGCGAACTGAAGGAACTCGGCTACACCGAGCAGCGCGTCGAAGATGGGCGAGTCCGGTTCACGGCCGACGTCGCCGCAGTCTGCCGGGCCAACATCCGCCTCCGTGCCGCCAGCCGCGTGCTATTGTGTGTCGCCGAGTTCGAGGCCCGCGACTTCGGCGAACTGTTCGATCGCACTCGGGATCTTCCCTGGGAAGACTGGATCGCCGTCGACGCGGCATTCCCCGTCCGCGGGCGCAGCGTCCGTTCACAACTGCACAGCGTGCCGGACTGCCAGAGTATCGTCAAGAAAGCAGTCGTCGAACGCCTGAAGAGCGTATACCGGCGCGACTGGTTTGACGAAACGGGACCGGCGTACGGCGTTGAAGTCAGTCTGCTCAGCGATCGCGCCACGCTCACACTCGACACGTCGGGCGAAGCGCTGCATCGCCGCGGCTACCGCACGCTGGTCGGCGCGGCACCCCTCCGCGAGACGCTCGCCGCAGCCTTGGTCCTGCTCAGTTACTGGAATCGCGAACGGCCGCTGGTCGATCCGTTCTGCGGCTCCGGCACGATCCCGATCGAAGCCGCGTTGATCGGCCGCAACATTGCGCCGGGACTGAACCGCACGTTTGCCTCCGAGCGCTGGCCGCAGTTTTCAACGTCGCACTGGGACGCCGTGCGGCAGGAAGCTCGCGCTCTGGTGCAGGCCGCGTTGCCGATCAAGATCATCGGCAACGACGCCGATGAGCGCGTGCTCTCGCTGGCGCGGCAGCATGCCGTGGCCGCCGGTGTGGCGGAGGACATTCACTTCCAGCAGAAGCCGCTGGCCGAATTCAGCAGCGCCCGCAAATACGGCTGCATCATCACCAACCCACCGTACGGCGAGCGGATCGGCGAGCAGCGCGAAGTCGAGGCGCTGTATCGCACGATGGGGCAGGTCTTCGCGCCGCTCGATACCTGGTCAAGCTACGTGTTGACGTCGCATCAGGAATTCGAACGCCTGTACGGCCGTCTCGCCGACCGCCGCCGCAAGCTCTACAACTCGAACATCTCCTGCACGTATTACCAGTTCTACGGGCCGAAGCCGCCGAAACCGTAGTCGCGTGCGCGAACGTCGGACGGCCTTCCAAAGCCGTCCTCGGCCCGAGTCGATCTCACGACGGACGGCCTTGGTAGTCTGTCCTACGGGTCCAGTGCCGCCCGCAACCGCCGCGCCACCCCGGCAGGATCATCCGCCCCGCAGACGGCGCCGCTCACGGCAACGCGCCTCGCACCCGCTGCGACCACGGCCCCGACGTTCTCCACCGTAATCCCGCCGATCGCGAACCACGGCAGCGCCACTTCCGCCGCCGCCCGCCGCACGAAATTCAGTCCCGGAAACTGGGCGAAGTCCTTTGTCCCCGACGGGAACACAGGTCCGACGCCGAGGTAGTCGGCCCCCTCCAGCACGGCCTGCCGCGCCTGTTCGATCGAATGCGTCGAGACGCCAATCAGGCGGTCCACCCCCGCAATCCGCCGCGCCTCACCGACGGGCAGGTCGTCCTGTCCGACGTGCACGCCGTCGGCGCCGACCAGCACGGCGATATCAGGCCGATCGTTCACAATGAACAGCGCTCCTGCTTCCCGCGTCCACTCCCGCACCTGTCGCGCCGTTGCGATCAACTCCCGGTCCGAAACCTCTTTCTCGCGTAGCTGCACACAATCGACGCCCCCCTGGAGTGCGCAGCGCACGGTCTCGGCGAGGCCGCACCGGCACAGTCGTTCCGAGACCAGCAGACAAAGTCGGCAATTCTCCAGCCGCTCCCGGCTGCAGGCGACGGTCAGCACGGTCCGCTCCAGCGTATAGAACCCGTAACGCAGCTTCTCGAGCGCTGCCGCGGCGTCGGGATCAATCAGCTTGCCGAACTCCTCCAGCGTCCGCAACGACTCTTCGACGCGTTTGCAGTTCGCCCGCACCACGTCGAGCGGCACGCCGCGCACTGATTCAACTCCCGTACGAACTTCGGTCCCGACATCGCCCGCCGTGTCACGCAAGCGATGGAGTTCCGCTCCGCCCAGTCGACCGACGAACCCGACGAGTGCATGCCTCAATGTCTTCAGTTCCGCGGTCAGCACTCCGTCGTTGAGTGCGAACCGCACGTAATCCTCGACAACGCGCAACCCTTCGCGGCAGCGATTGGCGGCGGCGTCCAGGATCCGCAGCGTCTCTGGTCCGGCACCGCCGCCGCTTCCCGTGGCAGGCCGTGCAGCGCTGGCGTCGGCCGACGTTGGACGGACCCGATCGGTTGACGGCGCGCTCGACGGCAACGCGACGTCGTTGTGCCTCAATGGCTCTGCGGACTCAGCCGCCACCGACTCCGGTTCAACGCCGAACTCGCGCAGCAGCCGCGCACAAGGAGCGTCCAGCTCGATCAGCGCTGCCAGCAGATGCTCCGTGCCGACCTCCGCCTGGCGGTCGGCGCCCGTCGCCAGCCGCCGGGCACGCCGTGGGAGTCCGGACAGTTCCGCCGCAAACCGCGTCTGTCCGGAGCGAGACGCAGCCTGCGACACAGATCCGGTCACATCGCCGGGCAACGGAAACAGCGACTGCAGCCGCGGCCCGACCAGGCCGGCACGCGCCAGGATTTCGGCCGCGCGGCTTTCATCCTGCCACAGCGCATGGATCAGGTGACAGGTCTCGACGACGCCCGTGCCGGACGCATCGGCAAACGCCTGCGCGGCGGCCAGTACGCGGCGGGCCCCTTCCGAAAATGTCGAGTGTTCGTCCATCCTGCCGGGCGTGCCGAGGAGTTGACTTGTGCCGATCGTGCGGGCGAGATTCCTCGCCGCTGTCGCATGTTCCGATTCAACGTATCACACCTCAGCACGTTACGAAAAGCGCTCGGAGGCGTGTCTTGCCTCACTCTCCGGTGAGAACTAGAATTCCGCCGGATGACTCGAAACGGCGATCTCCCAACGGGTTTCGACTCGCCCGCGTGGCGACTCCCCGCATACGGAAATCTGCCGGACCGGCATCCGCGATGACCTCAGGAGGGTTTTGAATGTACGAACGATTTACGGACCGGGCACGCAAGGTGATGCAGCTCGCCAACCAGGAGGCGCAGCGCTTCAACCACGAATACATCGGCAC
>CAZWGW010000786.1:0-3771 GCA_964633565.1 uncultured Planctomycetaceae bacterium | reverse complement strand
GACGCTCCGGAAGGTTATTACGTCCTCCCCAAGCAGCCCGGCACGACGCGGTGCCTGTTCCTCGCCGACGACGGCCTGTGCCTGATCCACAAGGAGATGGGGGCTGACGCCAAGCCGCACCCATGCCTGCGGTATCCGTATCTTGGCTCAACGACGTTCGTCGACGACCGCATTTCGCTCGACTTCGGCTGCCCGCACGTGCAGGCGTCGGAAGGGAAACCGCTCACCGAGCAGCAGGACGAACTGCGGACGATCTTCAAGGAATCGAACGTCCCTGTGCTCGACAAGGCGTTCGTCGCGCTCAACGCCGAGACCGGGCTGCAACTGGATGAATACAACGCACTCGTCGATCGCATTGAGGGGATCTTTGCCCGGCCGGACGGCAGTTCGATCTGGTCGCGGTTCGCCGAAATTCTCGTGCTGGTCGACTCGGTCGACAAACTGAAGCGCGGAGGGCCGGAGAACATCGCGGGGGGGCTGCGAAACGGCGAACCGGAACTGGAGACGCTCCCGATGGTGCACCCCTTCGACGCACCGCATTCAGCCCCCAGCCCGGTGCGGATGGCGTTCGCCTCGACGCTGATGCGCGACGTGCTGCCGCCCGACGTCACGCTCAACATGAGCCTGCTGGGACGCGTAATGCTCCTGCCCAGGCTGATGTCGCTGGCGAAGCTCTCCGGACGCTACGACTCCAAGTTCCTCGGATACATGGTCGACGTGGACCAGGTCCTGGCGCATCCGGTTGAGCCGAAGCTCGACGCCGGCGCCACGGAACTGCTGCAGCGTTATTACCGCAGCCGGATCTGGCAGCGGTTCCTCGTCGGCACGCGGCTCTCCGTGACGGCTGGCATTCATCAGCACATCCTCGACCTGAACGCCATCCTGTTCCTCGCACGGGCCGAAGCACACCACCGCGGTCAAAATCAGCTCACCGAGGCGCTCATCGGCAAGGGGCTGTCGCACGTCGAACTGAACATCGCCAACCAGCCGCGGCTGTTCAGCCAGAAGTCGCTGAGCTGGTTCACAGGGCAACTCGACAGCGTGGCGCTGGCGATGCAGAGTCTGCGGCTGATGGCGCTGCCGCGCACCGATGTGCCCCAAAACGATGACGACGGCTCGGAGACGGCGGACGACGAATTGCTGGCGGCTCATACCTGAAGGGCCGCGTTCAGGGGCAGATTCGCCGCTTACGACGCGTGGACGGTCTCGAACTGTTGCCCACGCATAACCCGCAGCCCCCCCAGCGCCGGCGATACGGCCACCTCCTGCCGCAACCCCTCCGTCGCCTGCTGCAGCAGCTCCACATCGTCAGTCGCGGCGCGCGCCGACCGGCAGGCCGTTTCCACGTCAGGGAACAACCCACTGCCGAACTGCCCGTGGACCAGATCGGACGCCAGTGAGTTGATTTCACCCTTCAGTCCCCGCCGCAGCCGCCGCGTGAAGGCCATGATCAGCAGCGCCGACCACAGGACGAGGAACAGCCCGGCCGGCACGTAGAAGTCCGTCGACAGCAGCGCCTCTTTGTTCAGCCACGAGTCGTAAAAGAAGTTCCGCCCCACGCGGTACAGCACGAACCCCAGGTACGCGCCGAACAGCAGTTCGTACCACGCCCGCACGTACCACCGGGAGTTGCGCCGCGCGAGCCGGTCGATGATCTCGTCCGTCCGCCGGCCGGCGTCGCTGAGAAACTCCTGCTCCACCCCGGCCGCCCGTTGCCGCAACTGGGAGAGCGAATGGGCCGTGCCGTTCGTCGCTGCCACCCCGGCCGCGCGGATGTGCCCCTGGATGACGAGTTCCGACTCTCGGAGCAGCGCATCGTCGAGGCAGAATGCGCTGGCCAGCTTCTCCTCGGCCGAGCGTTCCTCGCGCTTCCCGGCCCACCAGCGCGTACCGTGGATCGCCCCCAGCAGGGCCATCTGCGCCGCGCTCCGCGCCCGGAAGAAGGAGAGCGACGTGATCAGCGCCCCCAGACCGGCGTAGAGCCGCAGCATGGCCGAGAACGGGCTGAAACCCCACGTGTCGGAGACTGACGTCAGGAGCCGTCGCTCCCACAGGTTGCGCGTGCCGACGAGTTCATGCTGCAGCCGCTGGGAGAGCCGCTGACTGAGGGCCGCATGCTGTTCGACGAGGGCCGTTTCCAGTAGCTGCAGCGATTCGGTCTGCTCCACGAGCGACGACTGACACCGCGCGAGTGCGCCGTCGAGCAGGTCGAGCACGTTCGCCCGGCGGATGCGGGCCCGTTCCGATGCCGCGAGCTGCGTGGTCAGCAGGTCCTGCAGCCGCGCGAGGTCGCCGGCGGGGCGCTGCCCGGCCTGCTGCTCGCGCAGGCCGCGGAGCGAGTCGACGAGGAACACGTCCGGGATTTCATACTGCTCGTGCAGGTGCCGCCGCCAGTCGGCGCGGATGTCTTCATCGAGGTCGGCGTGCGTCTGCACGAAGACGAGCCGGCACCCCGCGGCCGCCTGCCCCAGTTCGTCCGCGACGCGGGCCGAGCGGTACTTCTGCTGCGTCGACGTGTAGATCAGCACATCGCAGAACGGCAGCAGCGCGTGCAGCCGCTGCAGATTGCTGCCGGGGCTGTCTGTGTCGCTCGTATCCGGGTCGGGGCAGTCGATCAGGACCATGTCCCGCAGCAGGTCGGACTCGCGGTGGATGATCTCGAAACCGTCGACCGGGAAGCCCAGCCCCTCCAGCGCCGTCTTCGGATGCGCGATGAGCACTGGCCGGCGCGTGGTGGGGCGCTCGCGCCCGGTCGGTGTGCATTCCTCGCCGACGAGTGCGTTGACGAGCGAACTCTTGCCGGTGCCGGTGCCGCCGAACGTCGCCGCCACGAGCGGCGCTTCGAGCCGGATGCGCAGCGTCTCGACACGCGACAGGACGCGCTTCAGGAGCGCCTGCGCCCGCTGCACCGGCTGCCACGGGACCCGCCGGTCCGACCATTCCGCCACGCGGGCCGTCAGCGCGTCAATCTGCGCCAACAGTTCCAGTTGCGCCAGTTGCGGCTCGGAGGTCATGGCTCGGTGCGGCATGGGGGCGGTCGAGATGTCGTTCGTCGGAAAGGGTGCAGTATTCGAGGTCCTTGCGATTCTACTGCATATCGGTCGGAAAGCGTGCGTCAATACGGCAATATCTCTGCGTCTTCCGCGCCACTGCGGTGCTTTTCCGGACCAGTTCATGCACCGCAGAGGCGCGGAAAACGCAGAGACCAAAAGGCCACAGGCCCGTGTTTGACTTTGCTCGTCGAATTGACGCTAATCAGTGATGTCGAAATTGGTATCTGACGAGGCCGCAACTTGACGACTTCATCCGGGCGACTCTTCCAGCCTTCGCCGCTATTGTCGTGCGCCTTGCTGGCTGCCGTGTGCTCCGTTGGCCGCGCGTTCGCACAGGAGGAAGCGGCTGACAAGCCGGGATCGCGTTGGGCCGTCATCATCGTTGGCATCCCGGGGGACGAAGAACACGAACCGCTGTTTCGTGCGACGGCCGACGCCTGGCAGAAGTGGCTGACCGAATCGCTCGAAGTCTCCGCCGATCACCTGCTGCGCTTGCCCGCTCCCGACGGTGAGCCGGTCACCGCCGACGCCATCGGCGATGCGCTAACCGACCTCAAACAGAAACTCCAGCCGGCGGATGCGCTCTGGGTCTTCACGCTCGGCCACGGCAACTACGACGGCAAGCACGCCTGGCTGCACCTCACGGGACGCGACCCGTCCGAATCCGATTTCGCCCGCTGGTTCGCGGATGTCCGCTGCCGCGAGCAGGTCTTCTGGC
>CAZWGW010000785.1:0-3775 GCA_964633565.1 uncultured Planctomycetaceae bacterium | reverse complement strand
GGCCCGCGAACGGACCGAGATCGCGCTGGCCGAAGTCGGCATGAGCGACCGGGCCAACCGGACCGTCCGCGGCTATTCCAAAGGGATGCGGCAGCGGATCCGGCTGGCGCAGGCGCTCGTGCACGACCCCGACATGCTGATCGTCGATGAGCCACTCAACGGCGTCGACCCGGTCGGCCGGCGCGAACTGATGGACCTGTTCCGCGGTTTCCGGGACCGGGGGAAGGCGGTCCTGGTATCGAGCCACATCCTCGACGAGATGGAGACGCTGGCGGAACGAGTCGTCTTCATGGGCCGCGGCCGCGTGCTGGCGATCGGCACGCTGCCGGAGATTCGCAACATGCTGCAGGACCACCCGCTGCACGTCCGCGTCCGTTCGCCACAAGTCCGCGACGTAGCGGCCCAATTGATCCTGTGGCCGCTGGTGAAGGGGATCGAACTGCGGGGCGACGAGGAATTGTCGGTGGAAGTGTTCCGGCCGGACGAGTTCTTCCGCCGGTTCGCTGACATGGTCGTTGAGCGGCAGTACGACGTGTCGTGCCTGGAGACCACCGATGCGTCGGCGGAGGCGATCTTTGAGTATGTGATGTCAGCGGCGGCGCGGTTTTGACTTCCGAATTTCGATTTTGGATTTCAGTATGACCAGCGACGGATTCCAGCCTGCCGCCACTCCGCTCGCACCCCGTGCGTGGGCGACGCTTTCCGCCTGCGGGCATCTGTTCCGGCTCACCGTGCGGCGGCAGTTCATTTCGCGGCAGACGCTGGTGGCGTTCGCACTGGCCGTGCTGTGTTTTCTGCTGGTCCTGGTCTGGTCACAGCACCGGGAGCCGACGACACGGCGATTTGCACAGAACATCCTCATTCCTACCTACGTCGCGTTCCTGATGCCGATCCTGGCGATCGGCTACGGCGCGTCGGGCGTCGGCAGTGAGCGCGAGGATGGGACGCTGATCTACCTGATCATCACATCGATCCCGCGGCCGCTTCTGTACGCCACCAAGTACCTGGCCACGCTGTTCCTGGTGACGTGTTCGTCGGGCGGCGCACTGTGGCTCATGTGCTACCTGGCGGGCGAACCGGGAGACGAGTCGCTGGACGTATTTCTGATCCCGTGCCTGCTGGGGGCGGCGGCGTACGCCAGTCTGTTCCTGATGGTGGGGGCGGTGTTCCGGCACGGCACGATTGTGTCGCTGGCGTACTGGTTCTTTCTGGAAGTGTTGCTGGGGAACATGCCGGGGATCATCAAGCGGGTCTCGGTGGCGTTTTACGTCCGCAGCATGATTTACGACGCGGGCGCAGACCTGGGCATCGGACCGCGGGAGCGCGTCGGGCGGGAGATGTTTCTGGCAGTCGAGGGGGGGACGGCGCGGCTGGTGCTGGGCTGCGCGCTGGCGGCGCTGCTTGTCATCGGCGTGACCGTCTTTGCGCGCCGCGAATATCGCGATCTGAGTTGACGAGGGCCGCCGCATAACTTGAACCGTTGACCTGCACGCCAGCATGAAGAATGCTATGCTGCGGCGCAGCGGGTACGATACCGGAGCATGGCGTGCTCGAAGTGGCACCTGGCTTTGCCCAAAAAACGGGCAGCGCTCGGGAAAAGGGTGGCAATTCGTCGTCCCTCCCCGGTCAATCCCCGTCATGGCATGAATTTCCGTATTGGCGCGAACCTTGCAGCACGGGCCAATTGATTCGCAGGTGAAACGGAGGCGCCGCCCGTGCTCACTGAATACAACCCTCTCGACAACTTCGACGAGTTCGTCGCCGACGGCGGCGAGCCGCGCCATCCGGCCCTCGCGCGCAGCCTGAACCAGATCGCCCTCCGCGATCTGACCGGACGGCAGCGTTCCGCGGAAGAACGGCTGCGGGAAAAGGGGATCACGTTCGCCGTTTACGGACACCAGGACGGCACGGAAAAGGTCTGGCCGCTCGATATCATTCCGCGCGTCATCTCGCGCAAGGAATGGCAGACGATCGAGACGGGCCTCAAGCAGCGCATCCGGGCGCTGAACCTGTTCCTCGACGACATCTACGGCCCGCAGAAGATCCTGAAGGACGGTGTGGTTCCCAGGGAACTGATCCTCACAGCGAAGACGTATCGCAAACAGTGTGAGGGATTTCGACCCCCAAAAGGGGTCTGGACGCACGTCACGGGAACCGACCTTGTCCGCCACAGGGACGGTCAGATCTACGTGCTGGAAGACAATCTGCGCTGTCCGTCAGGCGTTTCGTACGTTCTCGAGAATCGCGAATTGATGAAACGCGTGCTGCCGGAGGCGTTTCAGGGGACGCCGATTGCGCCTGTCGAGGACTATCCCGAGCGATTGCTCGACACGCTCCTGCAGACATCGCCGGCCGATGTCTACGCACCGACCGCCGTGCTGCTGACGCCGGGAGTCTACAACTCGGCGTACTTTGAGCATTCATTCCTCGCCCAGCAGATGGGGATCGAACTGGTCACCGGACCCGACCTGTTCGTGGAGGGGGGCTACGTCAAGATGCGGACGACGAAAGGTCCGCAGCGGGTGGACGTGATTTATCGCCGCATCGACGACGACTTCCTGGATCCGCGCACGTTCCGCGAGGATTCCGTGCTCGGCGTGCCGGGCGTCATGGATGTGTACCGCGCGGGCCGTGTCACGCTGGCCAATGCGCCGGGGACTGGCGTCGCGGATGACAAGGCGGTGTATCGCTATGTCCCGGAGATCATCAGGTACTACCTGTCGGAGGAGGCGATCCTGCCGAACGTGCCGACGTACGTGTGCACCGACCCGCAGCAGTGTGAGCACGTGCTTTGCCATCTGGACGAACTGGTGGTGAAACCGACCAACGAGTCGGGAGGCTACGGCATCCTGATGGGCCCGACGGCGAGTCGGGACGAACGGGAGAAGTGCGCGGACGCCGTCCGCGCGAACCCGCGGAACTACATCGCCCAGCCGATGCTGACACTGTCGACGGTCCCCACGATCGTCGGCGAAGGGGTCGCCCCGCGACACGTCGACCTGCGGCCGTTTATTCTGTATGGAACGGACCTGTATGTGCTGCCGGGCGGACTGACGCGCGTGGCGCTGCGGGAGGGGTCGATGATCGTCAATTCGTCGCAGGGGGGCGGGAGCAAGGACTCGTGGGTCTTGTTGAACGGCACACAGTGACCATCACGTGAGATGCTGAGCCGCGTCGCCGACTCCGTGTTCTGGATGAGCCGCTACATCGAGCGGGCGGAGAACGTTGCGCGGTACATCGACGTCAACCAGACGATCACGCTGGGCGGCATCGGCCGGACCGAAGCGCAATGGGCCCCGCTGGTCTACGCCAGCGGCGACGAACAGCGCTTCCAGGAACTGTACGGCGAGTTCTCGAAAGCGAACGTGCTGCACTTTCTGACGTTTGACGAGCGTAATGGAAACTCGATCCTCTCCTGTCTGATCCGCGCCCGGGAGAACGCCCGTACGATCCGCGACATCCTCAGCACGGCCCTGTGGGAGGCGATCAACCGCTTTTACCTGCGGGTCCGGGAAGCGGCCCGCGACAAGCCGCGCGTGGCGGAGAACCCCCACGACTTTCTGGAGCGGGTCAAACGCTCCAGCCACCAGGTGATCGGCGTCACGGAGGCGACGCTCTCGCACGGGGAGGCATGGCAGTTCTCCCGGATGGGGCGGATGATCGAGCGGGCCGACAAAACGTCGCGGATCCTCGACGTCAAGTACTTCATCCTGCTCCCCGACGCCTCGCACGTCGGCTCGACGCTCGACATCGTGCAGTGGTCGGCCCTGCTGGA
>CAZWGW010000784.1:0-3775 GCA_964633565.1 uncultured Planctomycetaceae bacterium | reverse complement strand
TCATTGTGCGCAACGGGGACACCTTCGGTCGCAAGGGGTGTCGAGGTCGGTAGACCTCGACACAACCGCTGTGTTTGGGAACGAGGGAACGGACGGATTGGAAATCCGTCCTACGAACTTCCGCCAACCCAATCCAACACTTGCCTGAGGAACTGCGAGTACAGGCTGCCGACTTCGATCTCAGGGGCGCCCTTTGCCTTGGCTTTCACGCGCTCCGGTCCCCAGTCGACGAGCGGGCCGACCCAGTGGGGGGCGACGTCCGTCGTGAACGCGGCGACGCGGCCTTTGTGGAAGTCGTCGACGACGAGCAGCGGATGACGGTCGCACGGGCGGAAGCGGAACACGTCGCCGCTCACCGACACATCAAACTGCTGCGCCTCCAGCACGATCGTCGACTCCGATTTCGCGACGACGCGGTTCTGGCCGCCGATAACGGGAGGGTGATCGTCCCAGGGGAGGCCGGCGACGGTCGGGTGATCGAGCACGCGGTGCGCTACGATCGGCTGGTCGCAGTTCAAGCGGTCGTCGGAGTCTGCGATTTCCACGGGCAGGACCTTGCCGATCGGCGTCCCGTCCCAGTCGCCCCCCTGGCCGTGGAACGACTCCCAGCCGCCGATCATCAGCAGTCCCGCGCCGGACTTGACGTCGTCCACAATCCGGCGCTGCATTTCGTTGCTGATGCGACCGGCAGGATAGTCGCTGAGGACGAACAGCCGCGTGCCCCCCTCCAGGTCGTCTTCCTCGAGGGAACGATCGCTTGGAACGTACGTGAAGTCCCAGTCCCACGCGGACATCAGCCCCGCGAGATACGCGGCCGCGGTGTCGAGCGTTGTGTCCCCCATGTACAGGATGCCGCCGTGCATGGGCGTACTCTAACCCGGCGGCGGCGAGTTGGCCACGCTTCCCGGTGGCTCCAGGCGGGCCCGCCGCCGTTCGCGCCACGATTCCCACGCACAGCGCAGGCCGATCGCCAACCAGATCAGCAGCACGGCTGCGACAAAGGCGACGGCCACGCGCTTCGGCCGCTGTGCTGCAGACAGGACGATGCGCCCGCCCACGCGCAGAAGCCGGTCGGCAAGGCGTTCGCCGCGCACGTAGACGAATGTCGAAGCCGCGAGTGCGACCGTGCCGATCAGGGCAATCAGGGCGACTTTCGCGGATCGGGACATGGGCGGGGGAGATCGCGGTGGACCGGTTTGCAGCACCACAGTTCAGCCGAATATGATATACGATATCTTTCTGTCCATCACTTTTCTGTCCAACCTTCCTGCGCGACTGAAATTGTCGCGCGGTTCACGGCGAACATCTGATGACGCGACATACCGCATTCCTGTGCAGCTCCGTTTTCGGCATCGCGCTGTGCGCCTTCCCCGTCTCCGCAGCGGACTGGCAGTATCCGATCGATGTCGCCGTCGGCACCGACGGCACGATCTACATTGCCGACCGCAACCTCCCCGGCATCTGGACGCTCAAGGAAGGCAAGACCGAGGTCTTCGTACAGGCGTCGAAGAAGTTCAAGACGCCGCTCAACGCCATCCGCTGCCTGTACGTCTCTCCGGATGGGACGCTGTTCGCAGGGGACTCGGCCACGCGGGAGGTGTTTCAGGTCGCCGCCGACGGCGCCCTGACGCAATTGACCTCGCCGAACCCGGCGCTCAAGGGGACGAAACTGACGGCCGATACCCCTTTCACGCCGGATAACTTCGGCGACGTGCAGATCCCCATGAAGATGGCCTCCGACAGCCAGGGGAACCTGTACGTTTCGGACACCGATCTGCAACGGGTGTGGAAGATCGCCAAAGGCGGCGGCGAGCCGCAGGAGTTCTTCGTTGTAGGCGGACCCCGCGGCCTGGTTGTCGACACCGAAGACCACGTGTATGTGCTGGCAGCCAATGCCCCTCAATTGCAGCGCGTGGCGCCCGACGGCACGGCAACGGTCGTCGTCAAGGACGCGCCGTTTGAGTATCCCCACCAGGTGCTGCTCCGCGACGGAACGCTGTACGTCTCGGACGGCTACGGCAAAGCCATCTGGAAAGTTTCGCCGGACGGCACAACCGAGAAATGGATCAGCGGGCCGCCGTTCGACAACCCGGTGGGGATCGCCTGGCAGGGGGAAAACCTGCTCGTGATCGATCCGCGGGCAAACGCCCTGTTCTCGGCCGCTCCGGATGGTAAACTGACCAAGGTGTTTCCGGCAGATCCGCAATGATCACGGCCCCGGCCAGAACGGCGTTTCGAGCGACGTCCGCAGGCGGACTCGCTCGAGTTGCGCGCGGCCTGGCAGCGGCGCTGATCGGCTTGTGCGTGAGTTCGTCGGCCTGGGCCAGTTGCGGCGACTACCTGCAACATGCACTGCCGCCGGAGGACATGCCGTTCGCCGGCCGCGACATTGCATCCCCTTCGCCCGCCGCGCCGCGCCCTGATTCAGCGCCCCCCTGCCACGGACCGAACTGCCGTTCGCTGCCGCCGGCCCCCGCACCATCGCCTGCCCCCGTCAAGGCCGATACTTCGCGAGACCAGGCCCTGACTTGCGAGTTTGTGCTGCGCGACGACGTTCCGCAGACGCGACAACTCCCTTCGTGCTTTGCGACGACGCAGGCCGGCTATCCCCACGCGATCGAACGCCCTCCCCGCCCGGCATGACGCAGACGGCCCGGCGGCATCGCGCGCGGAACCTGTCCGCGCGCTGCGAGTCCGGGTCGGCGGCTTGTTCCGGCGTCACTCCGGACGGCGTCACGCGACGTTCCCGTCCGGCACACGGTTCACGCAGGCCGTTCCCGTCCCCAGCGGTCACGAGCGCGCGACGATCGTTTCATCATTCCGAGTTTGATTCGCGCCCTGTGATGCTGCCGTGGAACGCCTGATCTTTCCCGGGAGTTCGTTCGATGAGTCAGGTCATCAGCACCTCAACCACCCCGACCGGGGCGCCTGCACCGGCGCGCCGCCCGGTGCTGGCGGTCGGCCCGAAACTGCGGAAACTGCTGTACGTCGTGTTTGCGTTATTCGCCCTGCTGTTCGCGAACTCGGCCTACCTGGCGACGATCACGTTTCTGGAATGGCTGCACGGACAGACGTACCAGAACTACTTCTATCAACTCATGTTCCTCGGGCACCTGGGACTGGGGCTGCTGCTGATCGTGCCGTTCCTCGTGTTCGGCCTCCTCCACATGCGGAACACAATGCAGCGCCGCAACCGCCGTGCGGTCAAGGTGGGCTACGCGCTGTTCGCGGCCAGCCTGGTGCTGCTGATCACCGGCCTGCTGCTGTTCCGGCTGGAGGGGCTGTTCGACCTCAAGCAGCCTGCCGCGCGGAGCGTGGTGTACTGGCTGCACGTGGGGAGCCCGCTCTTCGCGGTGTGGCTGTACGTGCTGCACCGGCTCGCGGGGCCGCGGATCAAGTGGAAATACGGCCTGGCCTACGTCGGCGTCGTCGGCGCGATGGTCGCCGCGATGGCCGGCCTGCACTCCCAGGACCCGCGGAAGTGGAACGTCGTCGGGCCCAAGGAAGGTGAGAAATACTTCTTTCCGTCGCTGACCCGAACCGCAACGGGGAACTTCATCCCGGAAAAAACGCTGATGATGGACGACTACTGCAAGAAGTGCCACCCGGACGCGCATGCGCAGTGGTTGCACAGCGCGCACCATTTCAGCTCGTTCAATAATCCGGTGTATCTGGCCGCGGTTCGCGAGACGCGAGACTTCTCGATGAAGCGGGACGGCATCGTGCGGGCCTCGCGCTGGTGCGCCGGCTGTCACGACGTCGTGCCGTTCGTGAG